>JBARSG010000343.1:0-15866 GCA_049644625.1 Desulfobacterales bacterium
AGGAAGCCCAAGGAAACCGGCTTAATGAAAGGCGTTGGATGACATTCCAAAGCTTTTATACTTTCGTGTGACGTGTGAATTCTTCTTTTAAACTATCTTCAGCGGGTGCTGTTCAATTATTACTGGCATGATGGCAGGCGGTTTCAAAAAAAAGATCAGGAAAGCCTGATTGCTAACCCGATCGATTTACTTTTTATTTTTGGTCGGGGCGAGAGGATTTGAACCTCCGACCCCTTGAACCCCATTCAAGTGCGCTTCCAGACTGCGCCACGCCCCGACGATAAGTGAATAATTAACACCTCAAATATGCCATGTCAAGATATGATATACGATGATGACTGTGAAAAAGTCGTTTCCTTCATTTTTCTCAAACGATATGGAGTTGTTATTAAACCTCATATGATAATAATTTTAAATTTTTATTGACGATTTCGTAAAAAGGACGTTTTATTTAATCCTAATTTAGTTAAAACTTGATTTCGGCGTTATCCATTATTCTAAAACTTAATTTAAGAACCACACCACCCCATGCAAATTAAAGAAAAAAAATCTATTAAGCCTCGCTGCCTGATGCCGGGCGATACGGTTGGCATTGTTGCGCCTGCCGGTCCGTTTGATCCGACAAAATTCATGAAAGGAAAGGCGGTTCTGGAGTCAATTGGGTTTCGAACGTTTTTTGATGAGGGTATTTTCCAAAAACATGGGTTTCTTGCCGGAACCGACGTGCAGCGGGCGGATCAGGTGAATCGTCTGTTCGCCGATTCGGACGTCCAAGCGGTTGTTTGTGCCCGGGGCGGGTATGGCAGCATGCGAATTCTTCCGTTTCTCGATTTTAAAATTATTCAAAATAATCCCAAGATCTTTGTGGGATTCAGCGATATTTCGGTGCTGCTGTTCGTATTACATACCCGGTGCAGCCTGGTCACCTTTCACGGGCCTGTGGTAACCACCCTGGCAAATACCGCCGAACAGACCATCGCGGCAATGCTTAGGGTGATGACCTCCAACAAAATACTTGAGCTGAAACCCGAAAAAGGCATTGTCATCAAGCCGGGTGTGTCTTCAGGATTTGTGGTCGGCGGGAACCTAACCACCTTGTGTCATCTTGTTGGGACTCCTTATACCCCACATTTCAACGGGAAGATTCTGTTTCTCGAGGATCGGGGAGAGGCGCCATACCGAATAGACCGGATGCTAACCCAGATGAAGCTTGCCGGATGTTTTGAGGGGCTCAAGGGCCTTTTCCTGGGTTCCTTTGAAGCGTGCGGAAAGCTTGACGATATATTCCGGATCGTTCAGGAAGTGTTCAAAGATCTCAACATTCCTATTCTTTCTGGTTTTGAAATCGGCCACGCAAGGGTCAATATCACGATTCCAATTGGGCTGAGAGCAACCCTTGACGTTGACCGGCAAATTTTGACTTTTCATGAACCGGCAACCGTGACAACTGACGAATGACAACATGGAATCGGTAAACAACTTGATGAAACAAGCGGTTTCTAATGAGGTGTTCCCCGGAGGAGTGCTCCTGGTCTCAACCGCCGGCTCCGAAATTTTTTTCCAAGCATACGGATATGCGAATATATTCTCTGGTCGTCTAATGACAAGAGATACCGTTTTTGACCTTGCATCTTTTACAAAACCGCTGGCAACCACGCTGGCGATCATAAAGCTCATTTCGCAACAAAAGCTGGAGCTGGGTCAACGTCTGGGATCGATTTTAACCCAATTTAACAGCACAGACAAAGGACGGATAAGTATAGAAAACCTGCTTTATCATAATTCGGGCTTTCCAGATTACCGTCCCTATTATAAAGTGTTGTGCAAGCTCGAGCCAAATCTAAGAAAAGATGCGTTAAGAGAGCTTCTGGTGAAAGAACCACTTATAAATCCCCCCGGCAAACAGGTGATGTATAGCGATATAGGATTCATGATTCTGTGCTGGGTAATAGAACAGGTGTCCAAAAATCGATTGGACCGGTTTGTTACGAAAGAGATCTACCATCCACTGGGCCTTAAAAACCTGTTTTTTGTGGATCTTGATTCAACGCCCCGTCAGGTAAAATTTGCCGCTACCGAACTCTGTTCGTGGCGGAACATCCTTTTGGAGGGCGCCGTCCATGACAATAACGCTTATGTGGTGGGCGGTATCCAGGGACATGCCGGTCTTTTCGGAACTGCCCAGGATGTTCTTTCTCTTTTGTCCGAGCTTATGGCCGCATATTTGGGTTCTCCTTCCACGGGTGTATTTGATACTGATTTAATTCAAATGTTTTTTAAACAGCAGGAACATACCGGTCGGGCTCTGGGATTTGACACCCCATCTCCGATCGACCCGAGTTGCGGTCAATATTTTTCAAAAGACACTGTGGGGCATCTTGGCTTCACCGGCACATCTTTTTGGATGGATCTTGACCGCAAAGTGATGATTATCTTATTAACCAACCGTGTACATCCATCGCGTAGTAATAACAAAATAAAAGCCTTTAGACCGAAATTGCATGATAGGGTCATGAAAAAGCTTATTAATAATGATTTAATTAAAAAAGATGTGTTCTAAAGTCTATATACTAAATTGACGATAAGATATGTTGATAGTATAAAAATTTTATTTTTTGGGCGGCACAGCCCCGCTGCAAGCGAGACTATATTAAATAGGGCTGCGATTTTATAACTTGATATTTTTCTTGTAATCATAGAGTGAGTCTGATAAATTAATTTATTTGAATGACTGACAAATTATCAAGCTTTTTTCAGGGTTATAAAAAATATCTTTTTAAAGATAAGGAATGAGCACTTTTCATGTGCCGATATGAGGTGTCATGGGTCTATTTGCAGATAAAATTTTAGGTGCATTTTCCAGTGATCTTGCTATCGATCTTGGTACTGCAAACACACTTGTTTATGTTAAAGGTAAGGGCATTGTATTGAATGAGCCCTCTGTTGTTGCGGTTCGAACGGACAATCGGATGAAAAACCGTGTTCTTGCTGTTGGTCTTGAGGCCAAGAATATGTTGGGCCGGACACCCGGCCATATTGTAGCCATCCGACCCATGCGTGATGGTGTTATCGCTGATTTTGAAGTTACCGAGGCGATGCTCCGACATTTTATCCACAAGGTCCATAACCGGCGTACATTTGTCAGGCCGAGAATTGTTATTGCCATTCCGTCCGGAATTACGCAGGTTGAAAAACGTGCTGTCAGGGAATCCGCTGAATCTGCAGGGGCGCGCGAAGTATTTCTGATCGAAGAACCCATGGCCGCTGCAATCGGAGCCGGTCTTCCTATTACTGAACCGATCTGCAACATGGTTGTCGATATCGGCGGTGGCACCACAGAGGTTGCAGTAATATCTCTGGCGGGAATTGTTTACAGCAGATCAATCAGGGTGGCCGGAAATAAGATGGATTCTGCGATCATTCAGTATATCAAGCGTAAGTACAACCTTTTGATCGGTGAACGAACAGCTGAAATTATTAAAACGACAATTGGAAATGCATATCCGGAAACTCAGGATCTGGAGACAATAGAAGTCAAGGGTAGAGACCTTGCATCCGGAATACCCAAGATTCTGGCCATTGATTCGGAGGAGATACGGGTAGCCATTTCAGAGCAGATAGATGCTATTGTAGAAATAGTCAAAATAGCTCTGGAACAAACGCCGCCGGAGCTTGCTGCCGATATTGTGGACAGAGGAATCGTTCTGACAGGAGGCGGTGCACTACTAAAAAATATAGACAAACTTCTCAGGGAGGAAACCGGCCTTCCGATAACTATAACCGAGGATCCGTTATCAACGGTGGCGCTTGGCTCTGGTGCAGCTCTCGACAGCATTGAAATCCTCAAACAAGTCGTGATTATATAGTTTCATGTTCTCCAAAAAGATGGTGATGATTGTTGGGGTGATCGTTTTGATTGCTGCCAACATCATAGTCCTTTCTGTTTCCAATCGCCGCTATCAATCGTATGGCCCAGGGCGGATAGCTATCTCTTTAATTGCCCCGTTTCAGGAGGCTGTTTCCCGTTCAATTCGTTTTGTAAAAGATATCTGGGCCCACTATTTCTTTCTTGTTGAAACGGCAACAGAAAATGATAATTATAAAAAAGCATTAAGTCATGCAGTTGAAAGAAACAATCTGTATAAGGAACTTAAGCTTTCCAACATTCGTCTCCGAAGCTTACTTGACTTTCAGAAAACCATTACCGATAAAGTAATTTCTGCCGAGGTTATCGGCAAAGACCCCTCTCCCTGGTTTAAGACGATAATGATAAACAAGGGTAAAGATGATGGTGTAAAAAAAGGTGCGGCGGTTGTGATTCCTGAAGGAATTGTGGGGCAGGTTGCAGAGGTCTCGGCCCATAATTCCAAGGTTCTTCTGATTATTGACCATAACAGTGCTGTCGATGCACTGGTCCAGAGGAGCAGAGCGCGAGGGATTATTAAGGGCGGATTTGCGGACCGATGTGTTTTTAAATATGTTCTGCGCAAGAAAGGGATTGCTGTTGGCGATACCGTTGTTTCATCCGGGTTGGATGGTGTTTTTCTAAAAGGACTCCCCGTGGGCCAGGTTTCGGGCGTTGTCAAACCCAATTCAGGGATTTTTCAGGAAGTGACAGTTACCCCATGCGTTGATTTCGAAAAACTTGAAGAGGTTCTGGTTGTATTGAACCCCAAAAAGCATAAGTTTCAGAGCGAGCAATGACGTATTGTTTTCATGTCGGTATCTGTATTTGTCTGGTGCTTCTTCAGACAACTATTATGCCCTATTTCCATTTGTTCGACAGGTTTTATGATCTGCTTTCCCCGTTTGTTATTTATTTAAGTCTTTTTCATTCTCTTCGTCAAAGCATACCTGTCATACTCTTTTTTGGAATTGTGATGGATAGCCTTTCCGGAGGTCCGTTTGGGCTATATTTAACAACCTATGTCTGGCTCTTTGTAGGGGTTCGGTGGATTATTACATTTTTACATGTAGGAGACAGCTTTCTTTTGCCATTTATTGTTGCTGCAGGCGTGTTACTGCAAAATTTCATATTTATAGGAACCATTGCCATGTTCGAACCGGGCGCGCAATTTTTATCAGCTGCCATAAGCACGGTTACGATACAGGTTTTGTGGGCAATGTTTACCGGCCCGATTTTTCTAATATTTTTTAATTATTCCCATAAAAGATGGAATAGCTGGCTTAAGATGGAATAGCTGGCTTAAGAAAGTGGTTGTCAAAGAAAATAGATTAATAGCAAGGCTTGGTCTCAAACCGAAGATTTGGTGTTAAACATTTTGAAAAGTTTCAGGCGAAAGCGATGTTGGACACCGGATGCTTGATGCTGGATAACTAAAAAGATTCCTTTTTATCCAGTATCTCTCCGAGCCGTAGGCTCTACGAGCCGGAGGCCGGAGACCGGCATCAAGTATCACGCGTTAACTGACAGAAATCACTTGGCATGCCAACAACCTGATTCAATTGTAAAATTTATAGTCTTTTAAAACGTATAATAACAGAAATTCATTGAGGTCCCCTTTGGGTAAATATTTAAAAACCGCGGATACCGATTGGTACAAACAACGTTTAATATGGGTGATGTTATGCGTTTCAGGAGCCTTTTTTATTCTTTTAATACGTTTATTTTATCTTCAGGTAATTCAGGGACAGGAGTTAAGGCGACTTTCAGAAAACAACTGTATTCGGCTGCAAAGTACAGATGCGTCCAGAGGGATGATTTTCGATCGTAATGGAATACTTCTTGTTGATAATCGGCCGGCGTTTGATCTTAGTATTATTTTAAAAGACGCCAAACCGGTTGATCGTACTATTGAGAAGTTGGCTAAACTGATTGAGGTTCCTGTATCGGAGCTTATGAAAAAAATTGGCCATAATAAAGGCATTTCGTCCTATAAACCGATTCTTTTAAAACAGGATATCGGGCGAGATGCCCTTGCGGCTCTCGAGGTTCGAAAATTCGATCTTCCTGGTATTGTCGTAAATGTCAAGCCTCGAAGACACTACACCAAAAGGCAGAGCGCCGCCCATCTGATCGGATATTTGAGTGAAATCAATTCTGATGAGCTCAAATCGGGGAAACATCCGGAGTGTAAAGGCGGTGATTTTATCGGAAAGTTTGGCGTTGAAAAGGTATTTGAACGGTTTTTAAAGGGAAAGCGAGGGGGGCAACAGGTCGAAGTAAATGTCATGGGACAGGTTGTTAAAGTCTTAAAAACGGTTGATACCCTGCCCGGACAAAATATATATCTGACCATGGACTACATTTTGCAGAAAAAGGCGGAAGCACTTTTAGAAGGCGTAGCCGGTGCCGTGGTAGCTATGGATACGGAGACAGGAAACATACTTGTAATGGCAAGCTCACCTTCATTTGACCAGAATGCTTTTGTTGACGGTATGTCACACAAACAATGGGAGTCTTTGATTTCCAATCCGTTAAGGCCCATGGAAAACAAGGCTGTTCAGGGTGAGTATCCTCCTGCATCTACTTTTAAGATTGTAACCGCAATTGCAGGGCTGGAGGAAGGTGTTATCGATGAAAACACAACCATGCACTGTCCGGGGTATTATAAATACGGAAATCGTATTTATAGATGCTGGAGACGCGGAGGCCACGGTAGCGTAAATATTGTTAAAGCATTGTCTGAATCCTGTGACGTCTTTTTTTACCAGGTGGGTCAAAAGCTGGGTATAGATCGACTCGCGTTTTACGCCAAGGAATGTGGTTTGGGGTCGGCAACCGGGATAAATCTGGACGATGAGTCAGAAGGGCTGATTCCAACCTCAGCCTGGAAAAAGCGGCGAACCGGCATTTCCTGGCAAGGAGGAGAGACCCTTTCAGTGGCCATCGGGCAAGGGTATGACTTATCAACGCCATTGCAGATGCTGGTTTTGACTTCGGCATTGGCAAATGGCGGAACGAGATATAAGCCACTAATACTGAAATCGGTTAAAACAGCAGATGGTGATATTGTTATTCAAAGCAAAAGACAGGTTATCGGCAGGCTGCCCGCCGGCAAAAAGACATTGTCGATTGTCAAAAAAGGTCTGAGGGAGGTCGTTAACAGTCCCAAAGGAACTGGATGGATCGCACATATTAAAGGTATCGATATCAGTGGAAAAACCGGAACCGCACAGGTGGTGGGACGTGCTAATGATCCCCATCTATCTGAGAAAGATATGCCGGACCATTTCAAAGCTCATGCATGGTTTGTGTCTTATGCGCCATCGGTCGATCCACAAATAGCTGTTGCCGTGTTTATAGAACATGGAGGACACGGATCAACTGCAGCGGCGCCCATAGCAAGAGAAATAATTAGGACATATTTGGAAAAGGATGAATATGGCAGGCAGCTGAAAGCTGAAATCTCCAAGCAATAATACGATTCATATGGGGTGTAGCGACCATGTTTGATCGGCGGTTTGTAAAATACTTTGATTGGGGCTTATTAGGACTCACTTTTTTAATCGGACTAATAGGTCTTGTTACGCTATACAGCGCGGTAACATTAACGACTCCCACGCCGCAAAAAACACTCTATTTTAAACAGATGATCTGGTATTGTGCCGGGATGACCGGTATGGTTTTGTCTTTTCTGGTTAATTATAAATCATTGTATCGATGGGCTCCCGCAATCTATGTGGTATGCATATTGCTTTTGATATACGTTTTAATGATGGGAAAATATGTAGGGGGAGCAAGACGCTGGCTCGTATTGGGCCCTATTTCAATTCAGCCGTCAGAACTTGTCAAGATTGCCGTGATCATCAGTCTGGCAAGATACTATTCCAAATTTTCAGATACCAGAGGTTTTATCTTGCGAGAACTTTTTACCCCTTTGATATTGACGGCAATTCCTTTTATTTTAATCGTTAAACAACCGGATTTAGGGACAGCCATGGTGGTGGTTTTGATTGCCGGTTTCATGACTGTTTTTGTAAAAATTGAAAGACGCTCGCTTTTATGTATTGTTTCTGCGTGTACGATAACCGGTCCTTTGGTCTGGTTTTTACTGAAAGGTTACCAGAAGAAACGGATATTAACATTTATAAATCCAGACCGTGACCCGCTGGGCGCAGGCTATCATATTATACAATCCAAAATTGCCATAGGTTCCGGCATGATCTTCGGCAAAGGATATTTGAAAGGAACCCAGAACGCACTCTCCTTTTTACCTGAGCAGCATACCGATTTCATATTTTCAGTTTTGGCCGAGGAATGGGGATTTGTGGGGTCGGTGATTATGCTTTTTCTTTTTCTTATGCTTATTATCTGGGGATTAAACATTGCTTATAGATGCAGAGATCCTTTTGGCACTATTTTGGCTGCAGGCATCACGGCAATGATGTTTTGGCAGATTTTTATTAATGTTGGGATGGCTATGGGCCTGATGCCCATTGTCGGTGTGACGCTGCCGTTTATCAGCTATGGAGGGTCATCGATCGTTAGCATAATGATTTGTGTCGGCCTTTTAATGAGTATAAGCATGAGGCGCTTCCTGTTTGAATAATCACGAAACATGATGTGTGACTTAACCGGACAATGTATTTTCAGCTATTTTCTGTAGATTCACTTTTTCAAAGGTCTCATATCCTAAAAGGATGATCTGCACCGGCTTGTCCGGGTTATGGAGGATGTATGAAAAAAACAAAGGAGCCCCAAACCATAAACACTTTGCTGGGAGCCGGTACAAGTATTGAAGGGACAATCGAGTTTAATAATACCGTCAGGCTGGACGGAAATGTTAAAGGAAAAATTAGCAGCAAGCAAGGTACGGTGATTATAGGGGAAAGGGCTGTTGTGAACGCAGAGATAATTGTCGATGTCGCAATAATCATGGGTGAGGTGAACGGTACAATCCATGCAAAGGAAAAAATTGAGGTTTATCCGCCGGGTCGTATTACAGGTGATATTCAGGCTCCGGTTGTTTTAATTCAAGCCGGAGTTGTTTTCAATGGAAATTGTTTTATGAAAGTCTGAACCCTTTCTTTTATCAAGTAACAGATTTAATTTTAACGGGAAATCAGGCATAAAAGAAAAATCAAAAAAACCTTTGACAACCTTTATAACTGATGTTATAGACCGCCGAGTTAAAAACATGAGTTTGTATAAATCGCGTTTACAGGTTTCATGGATGGAGGATCTATAGATGAAAATAGTTGGTTTAAACCGGAAAGGTTGGATTATCTTCTATTTTATATTAGCCTCTCTATTGTTTTCGGGAGTTGCTTTTGGCGCAGGTGGAATAACGGTTATTCCTGATTGGACGCTTTGGGTCCAAATGGCCAATTTTCTCCTTATTGTATGGCTGTTAAATATTATTTTATTCAGGCCGATTCGCAACATTCTGATCCAAAGAAAGGGAAAAATTACAAGCCTTGAGCAGAATATCGAAACTTCAGACAAGGAAGCAAAGGGAAAAAACGAGGCCTTTGATTCGGGGATTAGAGATGCCAGGGCTAAAGGATTAAATGAAAAGAATGTCCTGTTAAATGAGGCTGCTGATGAAGAGAAAGAGATAATCGATAAAATTAATCAAAAAGCTCAGGCAGACCTTGCCGAGGTACGTGAAAAAATTGCAAAGGATGCCGAGACTGTAAGGGCTGCTTTACAAAAGGAGATTGATACCTTTGCGAGTGCTATTGGTGAAAAAATTCTGGGGAGGGCTGTTTAATGAACCTGATTACTAAAAGACGGTCCGGTGTAAGTCGCAAGAATCTGATTATAACAAAAGGTTCAGCCATGATGGTTATATTGGCCTTGTTTTTATTCTGTTTTGTCGGAACGGTTGCAGCTTCGTCAGAAGGCGAGAGCGGCCATGAAGGAGTTAAAGGATGGGTAGCGACGGATACTTACCGGGTTATGAATTTTGCTGTTTTGGCAATCGGCCTTTTTTTTCTGTTACGAAAGCCGGTATCTCAGGCACTTGATTCTAGAATTAGAGGTATAAAAGATCAGCTCAGCGAACTGGAAGCCAAGAAAAAGGATGCCGAAAAGGAGTTGGAAAAATACAATGAAAGGCTTTCACATTTGGAACAGGAGGCCGAGAAGCTTATTGAAGAGTATATAAGGCAGGGAAACGAGGCCAAGGCAAGAATCATCGATGAGGCGAAAAAGACTGTCGAGAAACTAGAAGAACAGGCCCGCCGCAATATTGAGCATGAGTTCAAACAGGCCAAAATAAAGCTGCAGCAAGATATACTCGAAAAAGCGCTTGTTAATGCTGAAACCTTGATAAAGAATAAAATTACAACCCAGGATCAGGATAAATTGGTAAATGAATATTTAGAAAAGGTGGTGGCATAATGAAGAATTTGAAAATAGCCCGGCGTTATGCCAAGGCACTTCTGATTATCGGCAAAGAGGATGATAAAGCTGAGACTTATAAAGAAGAACTTGATCGATTTTCAGATTTAATTACACGTGAAAAAGAGCTTGAGCGGGCAATTACAAACCCCCTTTATGACGTGGGAGGTCGTAAAAAAGTTTTGCAGGCAGTCATTGACAAAGTAAATATTTCCAAAGTGATGTCATCTTTCCTGCTTTTGCTGTTTGACAAAAAACGGTTTGGATTTTTAAATGATATCAATGAGTTTTATAAAAAACTGGCCGATGAATTAAAAGGCGTTATGCGTGCCAGTCTGGTTTCAGCCACTGAGTTGTCATCCGAAACCGTTGAAAAAATCCGTACTACCCTGTCGAAAAAGACAGGTAAAGATATTATTCTGGAGGTTGAACAAGACCCCAGCCTTATAGGGGGAATTGTCTCCCGAATAGGTGATCTCGTTTTGGACGGTAGCATCAAAACACAATTACTCAATATGAGAGAATCTTTAAAAAGGGGTGAGAGTGTATAATGGAACTAAAAGCTGAAGAAATAAGTCAGATCATTAAGGAACAGATTACGGATTACGACAAGAAAATTGAATTGAGTGAAACAGGGGTTGTATTGTCGGTGGGTGATGGTATTGCCAGAGTGTATGGTCTGGAAAAGGTTATGGCCATGGAGCTGGTTGAATTCCCGGGTGGCATTTTTGGCCTTGTGCTGAACCTTGAGGAAGATAACGTAGGCGTTGCCGTTATGGGTGATGACTTCGGTATCAAAGAAGGTGATATGGTCAAGCGGACCGGCCGAATTGCTGAGGTTCCTGTGGGGAAAGGTGTCCTTGGGCGGGTGCTTTCGGCAGTGGGTGAGCCTCTGGATGGCAAGGGACCGGTAGATACCAAAGAAACCAGAAGGGTCGAGATGGTTGCGCCGGGTGTTATTGACAGAAAGGGTGTGCATGAACCCATGTATACCGGAGCAAAAGCTGTTGATGCCATGACACCGGTGGGCCGCGGCCAACGAGAACTTGTCATTGGTGACCGCCAGATCGGCAAAACAGCTCTTGTGGTGGATGCCATCATTAACCAGAAAGATACGGATGTTTACTGCATTTATGTGGCCTGCGGCCAGAAAAAATCGACAGTTGCCCAGGTCGTTGCAGCCCTTGAAAAACACGGGGCCATGGAATATACGACTGTTATCGCCGCCTGTGCCAGCGACCCGGCAACATTGCAGTATATCGCCCCTTATGCGGGATGCGCCATGGGGGAATATTTCCGGGACAATAAGATGCATGCGCTCATCATTTATGATGACCTTTCAAAACAGGCGGCGTCATATCGCCAGGTTTCGCTTCTTTTAAGACGTCCACCAGGTCGTGAAGCTTACCCCGGCGATATTTTTTACAATCACTCCCGCCTGCTGGAACGAGCCTCTAAGCTCAACGACGAGCTGGGCGCCGGTTCTCTGACAGCGCTTCCGATTATTGAGACCCAGGCCGGTGACGTTTCAGCATATATTCCGACAAATGTTATTTCCATTACCGACGGGCAGATCTTTCTTGAGCCCAGTCTGTTCTTTGCAGGTGTTAGGCCTGCAATTAATGTCGGACTTTCTGTATCTCGCGTGGGTGGTGCGGCTCAGGTCAAAGCCATGAAACAGGTGGCCGGTACACTGCGGCTTGATCTGGCCCAGTTCCGTGAACTTGAAGCGTTTGCCGCTTTTGGAAGCGACCTGGATAAGGCAACTCAGGCACAGCTTGCTCGTGGAGAAAGGCTCGTTGAGATTTTGAAGCAACCGCAGTTTCAACCGCTCTCGGTTGAAAGACAGGTGACAATACTCTATGCGGGTACAAAAGGTTTTCTCGACAAATATCCGGTTAACGTTTTAGAGAAATATGAGGCCGGGCTGTACCCTTTTATTGAAGACAGGTATGCTCATATTTTTACTGAAATTGCGGAGAAACAAGAGATATCAGATGAGCTTGACAAAGTTATGACCGAGGCCTTGAACGCTTATGACGAGGAGTTCAAGGATACAATCAAATAGTTATTTGTTATTTGTTGATTTGTATAACAGGCAATTGAATAGTATAGAAATTTCCTTTTTATAAGTCCGCCGAAGGTGGACGTTTCATAGAATCGCGAAGCGATTGTATAACTTGAATTATAAAGGCTGATTTGTATGGCGACGTTAAAAGAGGTCAAAACAAAAATAGGTGCGGTAAAGAAGACAAAACAAATCACAAAAGCCATGAACATGGTGGCCGCTTCCAGATTGCGCGGCGCCCAGACCAATATGGAGGGCTTTCGACCTTATGCTGAAAAGTTCGCCGAAGTTCTTGGAGGTCTTTCAGGAAGAGCAGGAGAGGAAACCAGCCCTCTTCTTTTGCCGCATGAGGAAGTCATAAAAAAACATATTATTTTGTGCACTTCCGATCGGGGTTTGTGCGGCGGTTTCAATGCACACCTTATTTCCAAAGCCGATTCATTTATAAAAGAAGCAGGAGAGGATATAGAGTTCTCAGTTACAAACTTTGGCAAAAAGGGACGTGATTGGTGTCGTAAAAAACAAATTCCTATCATAAGCGAGCATATTGGGGTCATTGGGACTGTCATCAAGTTCAATATTGCTTCCACAGTCGGCAAAGGCTTGATAGACGGATTTCTTAATGGAGAATATGACGAAGTCCATGTTGTTTATTCAGAGTTCATCAGTATGGGACGGCAGGTCGCGACAATAAAACAGTTGCTTCCCATACCGCCAATGGAATCTGATGAAAATGAGGCCGAAGACCAGGACAAGCCGTATCTGGCGGAGCATATTTGCGAACCATCTCCTGATGAACTTTTGGGTGAGCTACTGCCAAGGAGCGTATATGTTCAGTTGTACAGTGCGTTACTGGAGACATCCACCAGCGAACATGCCGCACGGATGATGGCCATGGACAATGCGTCAAAAGCTTGTGACGATATGATAGATAATCTCACTCTGGCATACAACAAGGCTCGGCAGGCATCCATTACCGCTGAGTTGATGGATATCGTCGGCGGTGCCGAGGCCCTTAAAGGGTAAACCTGGGAAATAGTCACTAGTTGTTTGTTGATCGATTAACAAATAACAAATAACAGATTCGGAGGTCTATAGATGGGAGAAAATATAGGTAAAATTATGCAGGTTATGGGGCCTGTGGTTGACGTGGAGTTTGAACAGGGCAAACTGCCTACGATTCTTACTTCACTTCTGATCAGCAATCCAGCAATCAGCGATGAGCCGGACAATCTTGTTGTTGAAGTCGCACAGCACCTGGGCGATAATATTGTCCGTACGATTGCAATGGATGTAACCGACGGCCTTGTCAGGGGGATGCCGGTTAAGGATACGGGCAAGCCGATTATGATGCCTGTGGGTGAAGCCGGACTTGGACGAATTCTTAATGTGGTCGGAAGGCCGGTGGATGGTTTGGGACCGGTCAGCCAGGAAAAGATGATGCCCATACATCGTCATGCCCCGAAATTTACGGAGCAGGACACTTCGGTTCGTGTTCTCGAGACCGGTGTTAAGGTTATCGATCTGCTGGTGCCATTTCCCAGAGGGGGTAAGATGGGGATGTTCGGGGGCGCCGGTGTGGGGAAAACCGTTATCATGATGGAAATGGTGCACAATATCGCCATGGAGCACGGCGGCATTTCCGTTTTTGCCGGTGTTGGTGAACGAACTCGTGAGGGGAATGATCTTTACTATGAGATGAAGAATTCCGGAGTTCTTCCCAAGGCTGCGCTGATATACGGGCAGATGACCGAACCTCCGGGAGCCAGGGCTCGTGTTGGGCTTTCAGCCCTGACCGCCGCGGAATATTTCAGGGATGAAGAAGGGCAGGATGTCCTTATTTTCATCGACAACATCTTTCGGTTTACACAGGCCGGTTCCGAGGTTTCCGCACTTTTGGGACGAATGCCTTCGGCGGTTGGATATCAACCGACCCTGGCCGTTGACCTGGGGGAACTCCAGGAACGGATCACGTCAACAGACAAGGGCTCGATTACGGCAGTACAGTGTGTTTATGTGCCTGCGGACGACTTGACGGACCCGGCGCCGGCGACAACATTTGCACATCTGGACGGTACGGTTGTTCTTTCCCGGCAACTGGTTGAACTCGGGATATATCCTTCGGTGGATCCTCTTGATTCCACATCCAGAATTCTCGATGCGGCTTATATCGGTGATGAGCATTACCAGACTTCCCGTCAGGTTCAGCAAATCCTCCAAAAATATAAGGAACTTCAGGATATTATTGCAATATTGGGAATAGACGAGTTGTCTGATGAGGATAAAATTACGGTGGCACGGGCACGTAAAATTCAGCGATTTTTGTCCCAGCCTTTCTTTGTTGCTGAAGTATTTACCAATGTCCCCGGGGCTTATGTAAAGATCGAGGATACCGTAAAAGGCTTTAAAGAAATATGCGAAGGCAAACACGATGATATACCTGAGCAGGCCTTCTACATGGTTGGGGGTATTGATGATGTCCTAGAAAAGGCAAAAAAGATGGCCGAATAAATATAGTTATGAGGGCAAACGGATGGCTGGAAATATTACATTAGAAGTGGTTACCCCTGAAAAAGTGGTTCTTAGCGAAGAAGTTCAAATTGCGGTGGCTCCCGGCAGTCTCGGTGAGTTTGGCGTACTTATCGGCCATACCACTTTTTTGACGACCCTAAAAACAGGTACGATCCACTATACGGGTGCAGACGGGGGGCAAAGATATATTTTTGCCAGCGGTGGATTTGCCGAGGCGCTTCCGGATAAGCTTACGGTGTTGGCAGAATCGGCTGAAAGGAGGCGTGATATTGATACCGAACGTGCAAAGGCTGCAATGGAACGAGCCCAGAAACGTTTGGAAAAAGAAACTGAGGATATCGACTTCGCAAGAGCCAAGGCAGCTCTGGAAAGAGCCGTGCACCGAATAAGACTTGCTGAAACAAGGCAATAGTAAAAATTGCCGTTGGTTTTTGAGTTTATATTTATCCCTGATATATGGGAAATGATCGTTGGATTTATATAATGAGGGCAGACCAATAATTTGGTTTGCCCTTTTTGTTTTAGAACAAAGGATTCACTGCTCCTGGTTTAGAATATAAAAGAGAGATTGTTTTGAGATGGGTGAAAAAAGGAAAATATCATGGAAAAACCAGTCATTGTAATACTTGCTGCCGGAATGGGCAAACGTATGAAATCCGACAAAGCAAAAGCATTGCACGAGATTTCCGGTAAGCCCATGATTATGTATGTTGTAGAGACGGCCAAAAAAGTTGCTGGAAACGATGTGGTTCTTGTTATCGGCCATCAGGCTGAAAAAGTCCGAAAAATAGTATCAGAAAATGCTAATGTTATTTTTGCCTTACAGAAAGATCAACTCGGGACAGGTCATGCTGTTTCATGCGCACTCCCTTATCTACCTGATCATACTAAAGACGTGATTATTTTATGTGGTGATGTCCCGCTTCTCACTTTTGAAACTGTTATGCGGCTTTTAAA
>JBARSG010000344.1:0-2207 GCA_049644625.1 Desulfobacterales bacterium
CAAGTGGAGGTTCGTGGTATTTACCGTATTTTTCTTGATTTTTTTTATGCAGGCTGAAAGGGCTTCGGATGGAGCGCATAAAAGGAGATCCTTCACTCCAGGAATTGTCAAAGTTAAGACAGCGGTCATTACTATCGGAGATGGTAACCGGGAACAGGCCCGCTGACGCGTTTTCCTTAAAAGCTTCCATGGTGAGAAGGGCAATATATTCCGCAATTTTGCCGAGCCCGCTAAATACACGGGCTGCATCCAGCGAAATTCCGTACTCGCGTCTGATGTCGCTGAGATCGATGTAACTGCATGCCTTAATGAGATCCTCTTCCAGATAACCGATTTTTCGCAGTTCTTCTGTCGCGCGATATCCCAAAAGATTTTGAAATAAAATATGTGCGCCGGAAGGCGTGTAATCCAGAATATAAGGCATACCCCTTGATCGGAACAGGTTTTCAAGAAAATGAATAACAGGAATAACCTGATCAAATAATTTTCTCTGGGCGGCCTTATCTTCATAAAGTGTGTGATTTTCTTCCGCAAGAAAGATCTCAAAATCAATAGGCATAAGCACGGATTGTGATCTTTCGCCTATAAGGGGGATATGGACTTGAAGCGCCCTTTGAAGCGTGAGGGTTTCAATCTGATCGATCGGTTCTGCTACCGCCGGAAACGCAGGATCGTGCCCCTCCGCAACAAGTTCATTGCCTGTGGCAATGACATAATGGCTTAGTTGAAAGCAATTTTTTAATCGATCGATCACGCGATGGTAATATTCCCGAGCATTCATATCTTCAGCCCTCTTGTGAAAAATAAATGATGATGGTTAATCTTTTCGAGTTATTTCAACAAATGGGTGCAACAAGTAATTGAATCCTGTCAGCTATTCGTGGTGCACTTGCAACTTGAATTCACCATAGACCGAAGGTCAAGAATATTCATAAAATTATCTTTTTCCGCCAAGTCATTACCACCAGATGAACCCGTTGTAATGACCCCTTTAAGTTTTTAAGGAACGATACAAACTGTCATATCCGAAGCTTGATATAGCACTTTTTTAGCCACACTGCCCATCGAATAATCTTTTACATCGGAACAACCTCGCTTGCCTAGAAAAATTGTGCCCGCATCACTATTTTCAACTTCTTTGAGAATATCTATACCAGCGCTTTCGCTTCCGTCAACCAATTTGATCGACACTTGGTCCTCTTTTAAACCTGCTTTAATAAGTATTTCTTTTGCTTTCTTCAAGTAAGGCGCAACCATTTCCCCTGCCTTATGTTTCCAGAATTTCTGGAATTCAGGGAATTCTTCTAATAGCCCATTCGGCATGAATCTTTTTAAATCTCGTTTTGAATGAAAAATCGTTACATGTGCCTCGGTACCGGGAAGTATGAACCCGGCATAATCAACCGCTCGCATAGCATTTTGGGAGTTGTCAATGGCCAGGAGTACATTCTTTCTTCTGACAGCCCCTTTAACCATCCATACCGGGCAAGACCGGTTGAATTCGAGTACTTTGTTCGCTGTCTCTCCCATAAAAAAGGTCTTCAGTCGGCTTAACCCCCGTGTGGAAATAATAATAGCATCTGCTCGCATATTTTCCGACCAGTTGCAAATATCCCGTGCAATTCCAACCTCTCTCTTTTGAAAAACCGTTTCAACAGCCTGTTCCTTAAAACCTTTATCAAGCAACCTTTTTTTCCCCTCAGATAGAATTAGTTGAGCCATCGTACTGTTCTTCTTTTCAAGCTCGGTTAACTTCCGGGCTATCTTATCGATTTTTTTGCTTTCTTCGATTAAAATCGGTGGTAAACTCGGCAACAGGTAGAATAATATGACTTTCAATTTATATTTTGATCCAAAAATAAGGCCTAAATAATCCAAAGCTCTTAACGCATTCTGGGAACCATCAATCGGAACGAGAACCGTTTTGGAAGTCTCTTTATTCATTTTTTTACCCTTTTAACCGTATCTGTTTGTGAATGTTTCCTTACGCCTCTGATTTTATTTATTTTTCGGGGTTTTACCTTTCGTATAAGGTTTGGTGGAAGACGTCACTGGCTCGACGATATTTCGCTCGAAACTAACCTGGGTAATACGGTGCCTTTCCATGGATTCCACAGTGATTTTGCATTTAGGAAGTTGAACCGTGTCGCCGATTTCAGGCACTCGATCAAGGTGCTTGTAAATGAGCCCTGCCAGTGTTTTATAAT
>JBARSG010000345.1:0-10630 GCA_049644625.1 Desulfobacterales bacterium
TGCCCCAGTACAGGCCCTGCGGCAGAGCCGCAGAGTTAAAGGAACTTTCTGATTGCCTTTCACAAAAGGATTATAAAACGGCCTTGCAGGCGGCAAGGGAAGAAGGGATTGAACGACTCGACAGCCGAAAACGCAGGTTTATGTTTCTGTAACCTGTATCTCCCGGATTTCGGATAAAAAATTCCATTGACTTTTTGCGCAAGGATAGCTCACTTGTTGGATCTAAAAACACAGGCTTGAAGAAATCGGCGACGGTGCAATCTTTAAAAATGAAACCCTGTGCATTGATGATAATGATTCTACTGTTGTTATTCAGCAGCGTAGCTTGGGCCGAACGATGGGCCGTTGCGGTTTCGGTGGCCAATGTACGGTCCGGACCCGGAGAACATACCGACATCTTATGGGAAGTCGAACAATACCATCCCCTGAATGTATTTAAAAAGTCCGGGAAATGGTATCATTTTCAAGATTTTGAAGGAGATGAAGGGTGGATTTATAAACCGCTTGTAAGTAAAATTCCAACAATTATTACAAAAAATGAAAAATGCAATATTCGATCCGGTCCGGGCACCGGTTTTTCGATAGTGTTCACGGTTGAAAAAGGAGTTCCGTTTAAGGTTATAAAACGCGAAGGAAGCTGGATTTACATTGAGCATGCTGACGGAGACAAGGGGTGGATCCATAAGTCTCTGGTCTGGTAACATGTTCGATTTATTGATAATTTAAAAGCACTATCGATAGGATAGTTTAATACAAAAGATAAAATAATGTTTACCGGTCAGAAATTTAAGCACAGAAAGTTAGTTGTGGGAGTCGGATCGGCTCTTGTGGATATACTTGCCCGTGAAAACGATGACTTTTTGCAGAAAACCGGTGCGATAAAGGGCGGGATGAAATATGTTGACAAAGAGTTCATAGATCTGACAATGTCACGAGCATCCAAAAAACCGACTATGGTTCCGGGGGGTTCTGCCTGCAACACGGTTATAGGTATAGGCAAACTCGGTGGACATGCCCGCTTTGTCGGCAAAAGAGGCAAAGGTAAAATAGGAGAGTTTTTTGAAACAAATTTAAGAAAAAACAATGTCGATTCCGTGCTTTTTACATCATCTTCATTCACTGGAAGAGTCCTTTCCATTATCACGCACGATGCACAGCGTTCCATGTTTACATTCCTTGGCGCATCTTCAGAAACACAACCCGAAGAAATCACAAAAAAATGCTTTGAAAATGCGGCAATTGTACATATCGAAGGGTATCTTCTTTTTAATGAGGATCTGATACTCGCAGCCCTAAATGCCGCGAAAGAGGCCGGAGCACTGGTATCTCTCGACCTTGCCAGTTTTACGGTTGTTGAGGAGTCCAAAGTTCTTCTTAAAAAAATTGTAAAAGATTTTGTTGATATTTTGCTTGCCAATGAGGATGAAGCACTGGCATTTACAGGATACTCGGATGAAATAAAAGCGGCCGGCTCTCTTTCGGAACACACGCTTATTTCAGCACTTAAGGTGGGAGAACGGGGAAGTTACATTGCCCATGCCGGCAAAATTATAAAGATTGAACCCATGGTACCCGACACTGCTGTTGATACCACAGGAGCCGGAGACCTATGGGCATCGGGTTTTCTGTTTGGACTGGTTAACGGCTATAGCCTTGAACAATGCGGTAACCTCGGATCAGCATGTGGTTATGAAGTGTGTCAGGTAGTAGGAGCAAACATCCCGGAACAAGGATGGCAGAGAATAAAAAAATATTGGAGGAATCATGGCAAAAAAAAGGGTGTCCCGATCCCGGAAAAGAGACCTGAATGAACCCGATGAGTTTATAAGCTTCTGGACAAAAGTATTTGGATGGATCTCTGAATATAAGCTGTTGTTTTCTAGTGCTTTGGGGGTTATGGTTGTTATTATTATCGTCATCATTGGGATGGTGTACTTTATAAAAAAATCTGAAGATAAAGCTTTTGCTTTGCTTCAGCAGGGAATCACCAACTACCAGACAGAATTGAAAAATAACACTCCGGAAAAAGCCTTTCTTGATGCGGGAAAGGATTTGCAGCGTGTTATGGATAAATATTCAAATAGAGATGCGGGTAAACTGGCAGGTTTTATTTATGCCAATATATGTTACGCCGCAAAAGATTATGACAAGGCCATAGAGCTTTATAATAAATCGCTAATAAATTTTAATGACGAGCTGTTTATTAAAGATTTAATTTTAAACGGATTGGGCTACGCTTACAAAGCAAAAAAGGATTTTAAAACCGCAGCCGGGTATTTTGAAATCATTGCTTCAGCGCCGGATTATACCATCAAAGACGAGGCTCTTTTCAACTTGGGAGAGCTTTATGCCGCCATGGGCGATCGTGATAAGAGCATAACTGCCTTTAAGGAAATCCTATCTGATCATTCGGGCTCCATGTATATTGAGATTGTAAAGGAAAGAGTAACGGGGTAGGCGCATTTCAAAAAAAAATGACTAATCGGAACGTTTCCGATTAGTCATTAAGGAAGAAAACAGATGAAAAAATTATTAGGTTGAAAATTAGTTATGCAATTTGCTTGCCAAAACATGGCATTTTACCTGACAATTTCTTGATATATCTAATAATGGATAAATTCTAAAGTGTTAAGCTACAAAACATTTAAAATATACCTCTCTATTTTCTCGATTACAATTTCCTGTAAATCCTAAAAAGTTCATATTTTTGAACCCTCTTTATAGATAAGTCATGTAACCTATTAATCTAACAGGAAATAATCCCAAACCCTTATGGTTCAAATTTTTGAACCAGATTAGTGTCAAGCCATGTAACCTATTAGTCTAACAGGGAATAATCCAAACCCTTATGGTTCAAATTTTTAACCCCAAACCGTAAAGGGCTGTCAATCACAACACAGTTTGTTCAGTTTTAGTAAATATCCTGGTCGGTTAGCCAGAATTTCCGCAACATCTCAATATCACCATTTAATACACCAGAACTTATTGAGAAGTTACGAATTTCCGAGATGTAAAATTAGTGTTTTGAACCTGTATCCAATTTAAATTTCTTAATTTTCCAGTTAAGCCCGCTTTTACCAATGCCGAGTAGTTCTGCAGCCTGAGATTGAACGTTGTTTGTCAATTTCAACGCTCTAATAATCATTCTTTTCTCTATCATTGTAAGAACTTCATCTAATTTTGTGTTTGCAGGTATTCCTTCAATGTGCAACGTATTGTAAACATTTTCCTTAAATTCTTTGGGAAGATCTGATATCTTTATATTGCTGTTTTGACACATAACCATAGCCCGTTCAATAACATTTTCGAGTTCACGGACATTACCGGGCCAACTATAATCGTAAAATAGACGTTCCACTTCCTGATCGAGACCGGTTACAGGATCTGCGGATTTTCGTTCATCTCCATATTTATTTATAAAGTAGTCCACAAGCAGGAGAATATCCTCCTGACGCTCCCTTAAAAGGGGGAGGACCATATGGACCACATTTAATCGATAATAAAGGTCCTCTCTGAATCTTCCATGTTCCATCTCTTCTTTGAGATTTTTGTTTGTTGCGGCAACAATACGAATATCGACCGAAATCGGTTTAACCCCCCCAACCCTTTCAAAAATCTTTTCCTGAAGCACCCGTAACAGTTTTACCTGGAGGCTTTGTGACAGTTCGCCGATTTCATCAAGAAACAGGGTCCCCCCGTCGGCCAGTTCGAAACGGCCTTTCTTCATGGCCACGGCGCCGGTGAACGCCCCTTTTTCATGACCAAAAAGTTCGCTTTCAAGGAGGGTCTCGGCAAGTGCGCTGCAATTCACAGCAACAAAGGGCTTATCGCGACGCAGACCGTTAAAATGAATGGATTTTGCTACCAGCTCCTTGCCGGTGCCGCTTTCACCTTCAATCAAAATAGTAGTCGTGGTCGGCGCGACTTTCCTTATGGTTTCAAAAAGATCATGCATCACCTTGCTTTTTCCGATGATGTTTCCGAAACTATATTGTAATTCCACAGCATTTCTTAGTTGCCGGTATTCTTTGATCACCCGATACATAGAAATGGCCTTATTCACATAAAGAATCAACCTGTCGTTGTCGAAAGGTTTGAGGATATAACTGTAGGCGCCTTTCTGCATAGCCTCCACGGCCTTATCCACTGTACCGTGAGCCGTCATCATAATAACCGGAAGCTCTTCATCTTTGGTCTTGATTTTTTCCAAAAGTTCAATACCGTCCATGGAAGGCATTTTCATATCGGTAAGTACCAGGTCTACATCGGTATTTTTCAGTATTTCAAGGGCCTCAGGTCCGCTGTTGGCCGTAAAGGTTTCAAAACCTTCTTCTTCGAGAACCGCACCTAAGATCAGCGGATAATTTTTTTCATCATCTACAATCAGGACAGTCTCCATGACTATACTCCCAGCTCTACGGGTATTTTTACGGTTACTCTGGCACCGGATTGCGATTTGTTGTTAATCTGGACGCTTCCGCCGTGAGATTCGATAATATTTTTTACAATACCAAGCCCCAGCCCGGTCCCTTTTGACTTGGTTGTAAAAAAGGGATCCCATATTTTTTCCAAAATATCTTCTGCGATACCTTCCCCCTGATCTTCAAAAAATATTTCCACAGAATTACCACTTGAACCGATTTGTACGCTAATTTTACCGCCTTGCGGCATTGCCTGCATGGCGTTGATCAAAATATTCAAAAATGCCTGATACAGCATATCAGAATCCGCTGTTATTTCCGGAAGGTTATTATCATAATGTTTATCAATCGTATATCCTTCCCCTTTAATCTGTGATGCCAGGAAGGTTATGTTTTTTTCAATAATATCTTCAAGTTTACACGGTACCAAGTTTGGGGTTCTGGGTTTCGCAAAATTCAAAAAGTCTGTTATGATATTATTTAATCGGGAAGATTCTTCAATGATTATGTTTGGAATGAGATTTGAAGGATCGTAGTCGGCCATCTTTTTCTTTAAAAGTTCGGAGGAACTCATTATAATACCCAACGGATTACGAATTTCATGAGAAATTCCCGCCACCATTTCACCCAGGGAAGACAAATGTTCTGAGCGACTTAACTGTTCTTTCAGCCGTATCCTTTCCAAGGCGCGCTTTTCAATTATAGCCTCGCCTCTTTTGACGACAAACAAAAGCACTAAAAAAAGAGCACCCATAACCACAGTGCAGGTATTAATAATTCTTATCTGGAAGCTGAAAATCGCTTTATAATCTTCCGTTAAGTCCTGGACTATTTCAACAACACCAAGCACCGGACCGGAGATACGTGAAAGCGGCTGCTCTGCGCGTAGCGGCGCAAAAGTAATTAATTTGCTGTGTTGCGGAAATCCTAATAATATCTCGAACCAATTGCCCCTTTGAAAAAGTTTTGAAGTCGACTTGCCTGAAAGTGCATCCTGATAGCCTTTACCTCCGGCATCTTCCTTGCCGATTACCGATGGGTCGAAACTGTAAGAAATTGTATTAGTTATATCGTAGATGTTGACCATATCGATCTTGAAGCTGTGAAGGGTGCTTCTGACAACCTTGTCCATACGTTCAAACTGTTTTTTGTTACTGAGCTGAATCTTGCCAAATTTCAGTGCAACAGGAATTATGAACTGTAAAAAGACCTGATGGTTCAAATTTTCTATCAGAAGGTGAGCGTACTCCTCACTTTTTTTCTGTTGCATGGTCCTTGCCAGGTGCGTATTGAGTAAAGAGAGGAGCAATGTTCCAATAAATATTACCGTAAGGCTTGTAAAGGTAAAGTATTTGACCAGTCTAAACGGCTTGACTTTTTCTTCTGATGAATGGGTATCCATAGGTAAGGGTATTTTTTTGGAACTCATATGTTTGATAAATTCGTAAAAACTTGAATTCATCACGTTTTAAGATTTAGGATTTAGGTAATTATGATATATGGTTTAACGGAGACTTAAAATTTAACACCTAAAACTTAAAACGTTCGTAAAAAGTCATTTTTTAACTTTTTACGAGACCATCATATATGGAAAATAATCATTAAAGTCAAGGTAATGCTTTATTTCCGTTAACACGATAACAAAGCACCCATCAGGCATAGGGGACCTGAACATGTGTTTTGATAGAATTGTTATATTGTATATATTTTGAGCTTTTCATATCATACTATATATAGTAACTTTATCAAGTAAACCACAAAATTAATTAATTAATTTAAATTTATCTATAATTATATATAAAAGTCCTTGAACTTAATCATAATTTAAGGTAATATTATTTTAAAATTCAGATTTATTATTAAATTTTACCTGTTTTCGATATTACAAATTTACTTATTATGATTTATTTTGTATAAGGGTTATTGAATGAAAGGGAATTCTGTAAAGAAAATTAGAGAGTCTTTACTGATGAGCAAGACCGAACTTGCCAGAAAGGCGAACGTATCTCCTATAACGATTGCACGCATAGAAAAAGGCATGCCGTGCCGCCTGGAAACTCAACGAAAAATTATTCTGGCCCTTGGTTTCGACCTTTCTGACAAAAACAAAATATTCGGCGATGAATAGCATATCATGATTTTTGGAAAAAAAACTCATCTTATCGGCCTTGATATCGGTTCCAGAACTATAAAGATTGCTGAAGTAGTTGATAAAAAAACAAGTCAGATCTTTAAAAGTTTCCACACGATTAATATTGAACCGGGGTTAATAGAAGAAGGTGCGGTTAAAGATCCTGAAACTGTTTCTAAATTAATCCGTGAACTTTACAAGAAAGCAAAACTGAAAGAAAAGAATGTTGCCATCTCCATCGGGGGATACTCGGTAATTGTCAAAAAGATCAATGTTCAGAAGATGACGGAAGATGAGCTGCAGGAGACGATCCATTTTGAAGCGGAACAGTATATTCCGTTTGATATAAGCGATGTTAATCTAGATTTTCAAATATTAGGGGAAAGCGAACACAACCCAAATCAGATGAGTGTTCTTCTGGTTGCAGCCAAAAAGGAAATGATTAACGAATATATCAATCTGGTCCAGATGACCGGGCTTAACGTCTGTATAATAGATGTTGATGCGTTTGCTCTCCAAAATATCTTTGAATTTAGTTATGATCCGGGAGATGAAAATATTGCCCTTATTGATATTGGAGCCAGCAAGACATCATTGAATATCCTGAAAGATAATTCTTCTGTATTCATGCGCGATGTTTCGCTTGGATGCGGACAAATAAACGAAAAAATCGCTTCCCTTGTGGAGTGTTCTTTAGCGGAAGCCGAAGAGATTAAACACGGCGGACAATCAGAGATAATTTCCCCTGAAGATCTGAGCAGCATTATTTCATCAGCGGTAACCGACTGGTGCACTGAAATAAAACGCGCTCTTGATTTCTTTTACTCTACATTTCCTGAAGATCAAATAACAAAGATTATTCTTAGCGGCGGTGGCGCCAACATTAAGGAGTTCCGCCAACTTCTGGCTGTCGAAACATCAACCGACGTCCAAATTATAAATCCTTTTCAAAACTTTTCCATCGACAGTGACAGTTTTGATTCTTCTTATCTTAAGCAGATAGCTCCTCAGGCTGCAATATGTATGGGTCTTGCAATAAGAAAAATTGGTGACAAATGATACGAATCAATCTGCTACCTTATCGAGCGACACGTAAAAAAGAGAACATTCGCAAACAGATCAGTATATTTTTCTTTTCTTTTTTACTTGTTGTTGTCATCTTGCTTTTCTATAATATGAGGTTGCAAAAAAGAATCGATGTTTTAAATACAAAGATAGCAGAAAATAAAACAATGTTGGCCAAATTTGAAAACCAAGCAAAAGAAGTAGATAGAATAAAAAATGCCTTTAACAATTTAGAAAAGAAGACAAAAGTTATCGAGAATCTTGAGACAAAACGTAATGATGCCGTCTGTCTGCTGGACAACATGACAAAGGTGGTTGCTGAGCACACGTCAGTTTCCGGATCAGACTCATTGTCAGACAAGGATAACACGCCGGTTAAGCGATTATGGTTCACCAATTTTGAAGCAAAAGGAAACAATATCGGCATCAAAGGGATTGCCATGGATAATAAAACGGTAGCCGATTTTATGACCCGTTTAGAAAATTCAAAACTTTATAAAAATGTAGACCTGAAAACCCTTAAACAACAAAAAACAACGAAGTTAAATCTAAAAAACTTTGACATTACTTGCATTAAAATTTCTTTGAATAAAACGGAAAGTAAAAAATAAAAATTGCTCCGGATAGAGCAAAAAAACAATGAAAAAGATTGAAATTTCCAAATTCACGGGGTTTTTCTTAGAAAAAATCGATAAAATCGGAAAGCTTTCAAGACTTTACAGAGTTTTGATATGTTTTGGGATTTTGTTGATGCTTTTTGGACCCTTTTTCTATTTTTCTTATCAGCCTAAAGTTAACAAAATTGACGAATTAAAAACAGAACAAGAAACTCTGGAAACAAGAGTTGTCAGGGCAAAAGCAAAGGCGAGACAGCTTAAACATTTTCAGGACAAGCTGGAAAAGGCAGAAACGGAATTTAAAATGGCCGTGAAAAAACTTCCCGAAAAAAAAGAAATATCTTCTCTGCTGTCAAGCATTTCCCAATCCGGTCGGGATGCCGGCCTGGAATTTTTGTTATTTGAACCCAGAGGAGAACGCACCAAAGAATTTTATGCTGAAATTCCTGTATCCATAATATTTACGGGTAACTACCATAAAACCGCCCTTTTTTTCGACAAGGTTGCACGATTACATCGGATCGTCAATATAGACGATATTAAAATGATCGCAGCAAAGGAGAGCGGTGAGCTTAGAACATCATGCACTGCTGTGACTTATAGGTTTGTGGAAACGAAATCCAAATAGGCCTCGAAAAAAAGAAAATAAAAAGCAGCCATAGATCATGTATAACATAATTGTCATAACGCGCAGTTTCATCTTGCTTATCTGTTTCTTTTTCCTCCTGACAGGTTGTGATCAAAAAGCTGAGCCGCCCTCAAAAGCCAAAAAGATTACCCAAAAGATCATTATTCCCAAAAAGGAGGAATCAAAATCTCAACCGCCCCAAAAGACTGAGATCCCAAAACCTGGACCAATACAAGAAACCGCTGAGCCCATACCCAAAGTTGCACCTGACGTTTCAACGGTAAAGGCCGATGTGGCAAAAGAAAAACGGGTTGCTTCAGTATCCACGATAACTGAAAAAATTGAACCACCGAAAATAAGCGATTTATACAACCCCGAAGGAAAACTTGATCCATTTGCACCATTAATCAAAGAAAAACCTGTGAACTTACCGGTTAATCATAGAAAAACAGTTCGGCGTAAGCTACTCACCCCCCTTGAAAAACTCGATTTAAGCCAGCTTAAACTTGTTGCAATATTGCGCGCTCAAAGTGGAAACAGAGCTCTGGTTGAAGAGGATTCGGGAAAGGGGTATGTAATAAAGAAAGGTACGTACATCGGGACACACTCTGGTAAGGTAGCAAAAATATTATCGGACAGGATTATTGTTGAAGAAGAGGTTGAAGATATTTACGGCAAAATTTCTGTCCGTAAAAGAGAGATAAAATTAAAACCTCCTGGAGAAGAATAACATGAACGGTAACGTCAAAAGATTGTCAAGGATTGGAGCTATTATCTTCTTTTTGGGAATGTTGATAACCGTTTTGTCTGGCTGTGCTTCAAACACCATGGCAGTTAAAGAGACAAAAAAGGATGCCGACCAATCTTTTGAGCCCAAGCGTATCACCGACATAAGTACAAGCGAGGACTTACAATCGTCTGTAATATGGATTAGAGGGAACCGGCTGCTTACCTATACTTCGGTCAAACAACCTTTCCCTCTTGGCGTTTTACTTTATTTTCCTGAAACTGCTCTGGGCGACATCAATACTGACTATGTACCGGACAGTGACATTGTGAGTTCAATCAAAGCGTCTGAAGTAACAACCCAGGGACATACATCCCGGGTTGAAATCTTATTAAAAAAAGACGCTTCCTATGAAGTAGCCAGAGAAGATACGGGCCTTAAAATATCATTCAAAAAGGAATCCGGAGTTTCAGTTTCTACCGATACGAAATTAGAGATAAAAGAAAAATCGAGCGATGAATCGAAAAATGCCAAGGAACAGCCGGTCTTGTCTGAGCAGGAAAAATCAGGTGTGAAAACCACAGCCAATAAAACGGCTGAGCCTCAGATTAAAAAAGACACCCCTGCCTGGATTAACCGGATAGATTTTTCAAGTGAAGAAGGCGGCAAATCCACAATTATTATCGGGACCACAACGCCGATCAAATACCACTTAAAAAAGATCCATGATAAAAAGCTGCAGCTCAATCTTTATAACACAAGGCTTCCGAAATATCGCCAGCGCCCATTGGTTACCACACGGTTTCAAAGCGCTGTTGATCGTATAACACCGTTTCAGACACCCGACATGAAAGACACCTCTCTGGTTACCATTGAATTGCGAGAATCCATACCCTATTTTGTGGAACAAACAGATGATCTTTTGCTGCTCCATTTCGAAGCTTCTTCAATATCTCCCAGACCTCTTGATAAAGCCAAACTTCCGTTATGGAAAAAGGTTATGGCCCAGCCGTCTTCGGATACAGGAACAAAATTTGAAGT
>JBARSG010000346.1:0-1604 GCA_049644625.1 Desulfobacterales bacterium
TAACCGGACGGCGTCTTATGGTAAAGGAAAAAAATTTCCTCAGAGCAATCTGCATTTTTGACCGGATTTTATTGACCCGGTCAGGAACCACAGGGCCGACTTCTTCTACGATCTCGAGTATAATGCACTTTGCATCTTCCAGAAGATGGCCTGTTTCCGTTTCAAACACAAAGCCGTGGGAAACAATGTCAGGACCGTGTAGCACAATTCCTGTCTCCTCATCAAAAACCATGATGACGACCACCAAGCCGTCTTCGGATAACTTACGTCTCTCTTTGAGCACACTTCGCCCGACATCTCCAATTCCTTTACCGTCTATAAGCACCCGGCCTGTCAAAACATTTTCTCGGACTCTGCCGCCGTTTTCATCAAATTCAATGACCTGACCGTTTTCAACAACAAGAATATTTTCCTTTGGAATACCGACTTGCTCGGCCAGGCGCGCATGAAGAATCAGATGCCGGTATTCTCCGTGGATCGGAATAAAATATTTGGGCCGGGTCAGGTCTATCATCAGCTTTAATTCTTCCTGAAAAGCGTGGCCGGATACATGGATCTCGGATATCTTTTCATAAATAACGTCGGCCCCTCGTCTGTAAAGATTATTGATAATTTTGGTAATCGCCTTTTCATTCCCCGGTATAAATTTCGAGGAAAAAATTACCGTGTCCTCTTCTTTGATCTTTATCTGCTTATGGGCGCCCGCAGCCATGCGGGCCAGGGCCGCCATGGGTTCCCCCTGACTTCCGGTTGTTATAATTACAATCTCATTATCCGGAAAGTCATGGAGCTGTTCAACATCCACCTCCATGTCCTCGGAAATAGTTATGTATCCAAGTTCTTTTGCTATATTTACAGTTGTTTCTATGCTCCTTCCGTTGAAAATGACTTTCCTGTCCATTGCCCGGGCAATATCGATAACCTGTTGAATACGGGTAATATTGGAAGCAAAAAGGCCAACAATAATCCGCCCTTTTCTTCCTGAACAGATCTTTGCCAGTGTTTCACCGACCTCCTGATCGGAGATTGTATATCCTTCTTTTTCAACATTTGTGGAATCCGACAGCAGGGCGAGCACGCCTTGGTCGCCGCACCGGGCAAACTTGTTGACGTCGGTTATCATTCCGTGAACAGAAGTATGACCAATTTTAAAATCTCCGGTATGAACAACAAGTCCAAGAGGCGTTTTTATGGCAATACCTACCCCGTCCACAGCACTGTGGCAGACCCGGATAAATTCGAGTTCAAAAGGACCCAAATTAAGTTTTCCCCCCGGAAAAATTTCGTGTAATAGAACGGGGGAAGAGTAAGTGTGCCTTTCCAGTTTGTTCCGAACAACTCCCAGCGTAAAAGGAGTCCCAAAAATCGGCACGGTTACATCTTTTAGCAGAAAAGGGAGTGCTCCGATATGATCTTCGTGGGCATGGGTTAATACAATCCCCGAAATTTTAGACTTAATTTGTTTTAAATAACTCATATCGGGGATTACGTAATCGATACCCAACATATAGTCTTCGGGGAACATCAGGCCGGCATCAATAATAAAAGCTGAATCGGAATATTCAAAAACCATCATGTTCAGGCCTATTTCTCCCAGCCCGCCC
>JBARSG010000347.1:0-9068 GCA_049644625.1 Desulfobacterales bacterium
AAGGTGAAAGTGTTTCAGTGTTATCGTTAAAAAAATATGATATAGAAAAATAAGGATAGGGTGTCAAACGAAAACCTGATTTTTAATTTTCTGTATAGGTATAAAGAATAAAATGGACTGGAAAAAAGACAGGGGAAAGAGGGCTATTTTAATCATCGACAGTGATCGGGCCGGGGCCGCAAGGCTTAAGAGCCTTGTTAATGAAAATGCTTACCAGGTTCATACCGCCGGAACACTAAAAGAAGCCCGGGTGCTTGCAGAGGAGAAAAGCGTGATTGTGGCCCTTTTGGCACTAGGACGACCGGGTCTTGATCCGGGGAGGATCATAAAAAGCCTGAAACGGGCAAAGGATGATGTACAAATCCCGGTAATCGTTATCTTGGAAAGCTTCGTGGAGGACCTTGTTGCCTCGGCTTTGAAGGCCGGTGCAGTTGACTACCTCACCTGGCCCGTGGATTCTCAGGAGCTCGCAAGAAGGATGGGAGTCTATGCCCGACTTAAAGAGGACCACAAGTCAGTGACCGACCGCCGTAAGGGACTTCTGAAAGGGCTTTTGCCCAGACTTTCGGGTGGTTTTCATTCCCTGTTTAACGCTACCGAGCTTCTGGGACAACGGTACGAGAAGGTGGATAGATTAGGGATAGGGAGTTTTGGCGAAGTCTGGAAAGTTAGAGACATAGAAAAAGACCCTCCCGATATTTATGTAGCCAAGATTCCTCTGAGCAAAAAGTTAAACGCCAAGATCGAAAAGGAGGCCCGTATATTAAAAAATATAGCCGGCCATGCGGGTGTCCCCGAGGTTCGTGAGGTTGTAGAAGAAAAGAACAAAATAGCACTGATTCAGGAATTTGTTTTGGGAAAAACGCTTTCCGAGGTGATCGAGCGGGATCTCGAAGAGACGGGAGTAGAATCGGTCATGATTCAGATCATCGATGTCGTGGCTCATGCACACGAAATAGGGATCATCCACCGAGATATAAAGCCGGGAAACATAATAGTGAAGCCGGACGGCACCATAAAACTTCTGGACTTCGGCGCGGCCAAAGAACTCAAGGACAAAGAGATGTCCGACACAGTTACGGGATCCCGGCCTTTTATGTCTCCGGAGCAGATTATGGGCAAAAGCCAGAGGCGCTCGGATGTATGGGCGCTTGGAGTGGTCATGTACGTCCTCTACACAGGGATGTTCCCTTTTTATCATGACGTGGAGAAGGTACTCATGGACATGATCCTTGAAGTTCCACCGTCTCCACCCAGCAAATTCAACGAAGAATTAGATCCGGAAATCGAGCGTATCATCTTAAAATGTCTGGAAAAAAACCCTGAAAATCGCTACCCTGACGCCAGAGCATTACAGAAAGATATAACCGGCTCTTTCCCGAATTACGGGAAAAATATTTTACCCCTCTACTAAATCTTGTCTGCGTGCGCGGCCACATCCATCACCATGATCACAATGTCCAGATCTTCACCGTGTCGGCCTTTCATGAGGCCCTCTATCACCGCCCTGGGGCTGAATCCCGCTTTCTTGAACATCGCCAGTGCGCCGTGAGCTCTAAGCGGGAACTCCACCATCAGTTTCTCCAGCCCGAACTCATGGGACAGGTCCACAAGCTCATTGGTCATCAGAGTCCCCAGTCCCTTTCCATGAAACGCAGGCTCCACAACTATTCTGAGAGTTCCCAGATGTTTTCGCCAACCGTAGCCTACCCGGTGAAGGGTCGCGTTGGCCACAACCTTGTTGTCTTTAAAGGCCAAAAGAGGAAACACTCGATCATAATTCAGTTGGTCGAACCATTGGTCAAGCACTTTTGGGTTGGTGACGTCGTTTCTTACATACTGGAGTACCGATGGGGTAAGCCGGTCAAAAAAATCTCCAACCGGCTCGCGGTCGTTCCGGGTCATTGGCCTTAAAATAACTTCTGTGCCGTCCTTAAGCTTTCCCGTCTTTGTTAAATCTTGTAATTTTGTCATATAATTCCTCCCTAATATCTAAATATCGCCCTATCAAGTCCCATGCACAAGCCTTTCTGCGAAGAACTCGGGAAGATTTGCATTCTTTATTTTTTTTATAGTTTCTGACAGATCATACTCCACCAGCCTGAATCTTATCGTATTTTCTTGGGTGTCAAAGATAAAGTATGAGGACCTGGGGTCACCGTTTCGAGGCTGGCCCACACTCCCGGGATTCAGAAGGTAAAAATCATCTTCATTTAGCTTGACAGTTCCGTCTGAGGGAATTTCAACGGGCGCCACCTTTCCCCGAACATCCATATGCCAGATCTTCCTTTTATGGGTGTGACCAAAAAGGCAGATTTTAGCCTTGCCCCAAAATCCCTTCTTCATCTTCTTTAAGGTGGCTCTCGCCTGGAAAGGGAGGGCGATGTAGCTGTTCGTACTTTCAGGGGAGCCATGGCAGGCCAGGGCGTAAGTAAAACGGCAATTTACCGGCAGACTATGCAAAAACAACATATTATTTTTGGTAAGGACGCTTCTTGTCCAAAGGATAGCCTTTCGAGCAAAAATGTTGAAGCTCTCGGCAAGGCTCAGATCGTACGCTGCCTGATCATGGTTGCCTTGAATGGAGTGCATCCCGATATCCCTGGCCAGTTCCACACACTCGTTGGGGCTGGCATTATACCCCACCAGGTCGCCCAGGTTCAGGATTCTGTCCGTTCGGTGTTCAAGGTCGCTGACCACCGCCTGAAAAGCTTCGATATTAGAATGGATATCCGAAAGAACAGCTACCCGCATGATCAGTCATTCCAATTAAGTATCTAAAAGCTCTTTAAATTTATTTTTCAGCCACCTGTTTATAAAATCGCCGATAAACCAACGCCCTATAATGGGAAGCAAAACCAAGGCGTAGAAATAAATATCCCCAGCCTTTAAGAAGGTCAAAACCACAATCATGCTGACCATAACCAAAGCTGTCACCACGTTTGAAGCCAAGCCCGTGAGTTCATTGAGCTTGGCAGACATATATTCCTGCAGCTCAGATTCATTCAGCAATATATTCTTTCCTTTTCTTTGTATTTTAAGGAACATTCTTTTCTGCGTCTCCTGCTTTAGTTTCTGATGGTATCAATATTGGCCCTCACAGGGGAAGTTACGGGAAAGTCCGGACGGATGATTTTTTAAATATCAATAGTAACTATCAATAGCTTGGCGGGGTGTCAAGAGCTGTTCAGAGGTTTTGCGATAGAAGAATTGTAACCGTTCACGGGTTCAGAGGTTCAAAGTTCAGAAATTGTAAGTTCACCTCATAAATCTGAACCGGGCCACTCTGTTTTCATGCTTGACTCGCTATGCATTTTTCAATACATATTGTTTAAAGGAGCAGTATATAATAGCAGTTATTCCATTGTTAATTTCTAACCTTTATATCGATCGGCAAGTGGCACATTTGCCCCGGGTGGCTTCCATCCGATCACGAATAGATACGCCTGCCGTAGTGGTTCAGAATGTGCAAGAGGTTTTTGATTCGCTTGCATCGTCAGATGATCCAATACAAAAGGGAAAGACGGTCCTTCTTCTTACCCGAAACAAGGGTGCCTTTATAAAGAAATGTCCAGGCACCCGTGCTTACCGGTGCTGCAACTATCAAATTCTGCATATCGGCACCTTTTGCACCATGGATTGCTCGTATTGCATTCTGCAATCATATTTTCATCCACCGGTACTTCAGTATTTTGTTAACCATGACAGCCTCTTTTTAGAGTTGGATAATCTGTTTTTAAAGAAAAAAATAACCCGAATAGGGACCGGAGAATTTACAGACAGTATGATCTGGGAAATATGGACTGACCTTTCAAGCCGGCTTGTTCCAAAGTTTTCAAAGCAGTCCCACGCCGTGCTGGAGCTAAAGACAAAAACAACGGCTATTGACGGGTTAAAAAATCTTCGTCATAATCGCAAGACCATTGTGGCATGGTCTTTGAACACAGATCGTGTCATTAAGAATGAGGAGTTCCATACCTCATCTCTGTCCGATAGACTCCGGGCTGCTGCAACATGCGAATCGTGGGGATACCCGCTTGGCTTCCACTTTGATCCAATGGTTATCTATGACGGCTGCGAAGAAGAATACCGGGGGGTTGTTGAAAAGCTGTTTTCCAGTGTATCGTCAAGGAATATCGTATGGATCAGCATCGGCACCTTTCGTTTCATGCCGTCTTTAAAATCTATCATACAAAAACGATTCCCGGAATCCAAGATAATTTACGGAGAATTCATATCGGGTCTGGATGGAAAGATGCGCTACTTTAAGCCGTTACGGATTGAACTTTATCGTAAGATGATCTCCTGGATAAGGGAATATGCTCCTGAAGTTGTAATCTATTTTTGCATGGAAGATGATGAGGTCTGGCAAAAATCCATGGGATTTATTCCTCAAGATCGCGGCGGTCTGCCGAAAATACTTGATAACAGTGCGGTCAGAATTTGCGAATTGAAGGTGGGTTGATTGTGCAAAAATACCTTTTTTATTTGTCCGTATTTTTTTCAACTATTTTTTTATCCGGTTTTTTATCCGGCAGACCGTTATTCGCCCATGAATGGTTTTATGTAAAATGGGTCAATGACGGGGATACCATTGTTCTGGCCGATGGTCGACACATTCGTTACATCGGGATTAATGCTCCTGAAATTGATCATGAAAATAAAAAAGCCGAATTTTTCGGATATGCCGCAAAAAAATATAATAAAACACTTGTGTTATCCAAAATGGTTCGACTGGAATTCGACAAAGAAACCCATGACCGCTACGGCCGTACACTGGCTTACGTGTTTTTGAACAATGGGGTATTTGTAAATAAGGTTATGATAGAAAAAGGATACGCCTATTGTTTGTCCCTCAGACCGAACATTAAATATGATCAGGTGTTACTTCAGTCCCAGCGAAATGCAATGTCGGCCAAACGGGGGATATGGCGTAACTGGAAAGAAAAAAAGGCAAGGTATTGGGGAAATAGAAGATCGAAACGATTTCATTATACAACATGTGCCTTTGGGAAAAAGATTGTTAGAGAGAACAAAATTGTATTTATACGTACATGGGATGCGTTCTGGGCGGGGTATGCTCCCTGCAAAAAATGTATATCCGGGAGGAGGTAGGAATTGACGATTGAAAATTGAAAATTGAAGATTGAAATCCGCCAAATCCACCAAAATACGTTGGCGGAGATGGCGGACTTTCGAGATGGGCTATTCTTTTTCTTTGTTTATTTCCTCTAAAAGTTTTTGTGAGATCTGGGCGGGAACTTCATCATAATGTGAAAATTCCATGGTAAATATGCCGCGACCTCCGGTAATTGATCTGAGTTCCGGTGCATAGGTTAAGAATTCGGTCATAGGCACATTTGCCTTAATAACCTGATTTTTACCTTTGCTGTCCATGCCGAGGACCCTGCCTCGTCTGCTGTTAAGATCTCCCATGATATCCCCCATGTATTCGTCCGGGGTCGTTATTGAAATATTCATGATGGGTTCCAACAGAACCGGGTTCGCCTCTGCAGCAGCTTTTCTAAATGCCAGAGAACCTGCAATTTTAAAGGCCATTTCAGATGAATCAACCGCATGAAAGGAACCGTCATCCAGAGTAACCTGAAAATCGATACACGGGAATCCGCCAAGAATTCCCTTCCGGGCGGATTCAATAATACCTTTTTCAACAGCAGGTATATATTGCCTCGGAATTGCACCGCCGACGATTTTATTAACAAACTCAAAACCTTTTCCCCTGGGAAGCGGCTCTAAACGGATCCAGCAGTCACCGAATTGACCATGGCCTCCGGTTTGTTTTTTATGTCTTCCTTGAACTCTGACCGTCTTGGTAATGGTCTCTTTGTAGGGGACTTTAGGTGTGTTCAGCCGGACGTCAACGTTGAACTTTCTTTTGAGCTTTTCAATGGTAACCTCAATGTGGATCTGCCCCAGCCCGGATAAAAGAATCTGCTTGGTTTCCGGGTTACGAGTAAGCTTTAGAGCAACATCTTCTTCCAATAGTTTTGACAGTGATGTGAATATCTTGTCTTCATCACCTTTTGATTTGGGCTCAAGAGCAAAAGAAATAAGGTCGGGAAGCGGTTCTGCACATTTAAATTTTACCTTGCGACCTTCATTACAAAGGGTGTCTCCTGTAGCCGTCTCTTTTAATTTAGCCATGGCTACAATGGAACCCGGACCGGCTTGATTTATTTGTTTCTGTTCTTTGCCGGAAAGTCTCAACAGCTGATTATACCTTTCATTTGTGCTTTTATTAACGTTATAGAAAGTACCATCTGCCCCCAAGGTTCCTGAAACCACCCTGAATATTGAAAGACGGCCGGCAAATGGATCGGCGACCGTTTTAAACACAAATCCGTAAAAAGGCGCATCCGGATCGGCCGTACATTCTATTTGAGTTTCACCGGTATCATCAGCGGCAATCCAGGGATGGCGATCAAGGGGTGACGGCATGCAGTTGACAAAAAAATCCTGCAAGAGATCAATGCCGATATTTTTTGTGGCCGACCCACAAAGAACCGGCACAAATGCTCGCGTTAATGTGCCCTTCCGTAATACATTTATTATTTCATCATCTGACAAGGATTCTCCGTCAAGATACCGTTCCAGGAGTTTGTCGTCCGACTCTATAACATTTTCCACAAGAGCTTCTCTTTCTTCTTCCACCTGATCCTGCATATCATTGGGAATGTCAATTTTAGTTGCTTTGCCTTTGGTGTCATAGGTGAACGCTTTCATACTTATAAGGTCAATGACTCCTTTAAAGCCTGCTTCGGATCCTATGGGAAGTTGAGTAATAATAGGCTTTGGCTTAAAACATTCTGCGGCATCTTTGAATGTACGGAAAAAATCCGACCTTTCCCGGTCGAGTTTATTAATAAAAATAACTGAGGGCAGGTTGAATTCATCTATGAAATCCCAGGCCTGTTCGGTTTGAACTTTTACTCCATCTACTGCATCTATTACCACAACAACGCCATCGGCGGCTTGCATGCAAAGTCTGGTATCTGAAAAGAAATTCTGATCACCGGGTGTATCGATGAGACTGATTGTATGTTTTTTCCAGCTGTATTGATGGAATGCGCTGCTTAGGCTGATGTGGCGTTTGAGTTCTTCAGGCTCAAAGTCCATGAGGGTATTTTCATCATCAACGCATCCAAGTCTGTTGGTGACACCTGTATTAAAAAGCATTACCTCGGCCAAAGAAGTTTTGCCCGCACCTCCATGGGCCACAAAAGCAATGTTCCTTAAACATTCAACTTTTTCAGTCATTTAAGCTCCTCTCTGGTAAACATTATTAAATTGCAAATCTCTATCAATAAAATCCTAAAGCTAAATTTTTTATATGTTTATCCGAAATAAATCAAGATCAACTTTCAAATTTTAAAGAAATAAAAAATTCTTTGTTTCCCTTTGGTCCCAGTATGGGTGAAGGGATTACAAATTCGCGCAAAAGGCCTGTTTTTGTAAAAAAATCCGAAAGACCTTTAATAACTTCGGCATGTAAAACAGGATCACGCACCACACCGCCTTTACCGACGTTGCCTTTTCCCACTTCAAACTGTGGTTTTATCAAGGCCATGATCCTCGCATCTTTTTTCATAAACTTAATTACCGCAGGAACAACTATTTTAAGGGAAATAAAAGAGACATCTATGGTGATGAGATCTACGGATTCCTCAAGGCTTTCGGCAGGCATGTACCGGATATTTGTGCGATCAATAACAACCACACGAGAATCCTGTATCAGTTTCCAGGCAAGCTGCCCATAACCGACATCCACGGCAAAAACGCGGCTTGCGCCATGCTGCAGAAGACAATCGGTAAATCCGCCCGTGGATGCGCCCACATCCATACAGACCGCTCCGGTGATATCCATATCAAGGGCCTGAAGCGCCTTTTCCAGCTTAAGGCCGCCCCGGCTTACATAGGGGATGCCTTCTCCTTTAATAATGACATGGTCTTTTTTAAAAATCAGTGAACCGGGCTTATCCACAAGACGGTTATTAACCAGAACTTTTCCGGCCATAATAAGCGCACGGGCACGTTGGCGACTCTGTACCAGCCCTTTTTCTACCATTCCCACGTCAAGTCTTGTTTTTTTTGCTGACATCACGCATCAAGCGTTTGGCTGCATTGACTATGCTCGAAGCATCGATACCGTATTTGGACCTGAGAATTTTCTGGGGACCGTGTTCAACGAAAGTGTCGGGTATTCCGATGCATTGCAGACGAAAACCGGTTATCCCCTGATCACTCAAACATTCCAGCACCGCGCTTCCAAATCCTCCCTGACGTACATTCTCTTCAACCGTTATAATGCGCGGTATTTCCCTGGCAAGGGCGCCGATCAAATCAGCGTCAAGCGGCTTTACAAAACGACAATTGACAACCGTAGCAAATATGCCTTTTTCGGCCAGCGTTGAGTAAGCGTTAAGTGCGTCACTAACAGACCGGCCAATGGCCAGGATAAGAACGTCATTTCCTTTTTGAAGCACTTCTCCCTTTCCTATGGGTACGGGGATATCTTGCTTTTCGATTTTTACGCCCTCCACATCTCCGCGGGGATATCGAACTGCAATGGGACCCTTATGGGCAAAGGAGGTTGCGAGCATTCTTACCAGTTCATTTTCATCCTTTGGCGCCATAACCACCATGTTGGGAAGGCTTCTGAGATAAGATAAATCAAAAAGACCATTATGGGTGGCTCCGTCCTCTCCCACAATCCCTCCACGGTCAATAGCAAAAACAACCGGAAGTGCTTCAATACACACATCATGCAATATCTGATCATACGCACGTTGTAAAAAAGTAGAATATATGGCCACAACCGGTTTGAATCCTTCAGTGGCCAGACCTGCGGCAAAAGTTACAGCGTGTTGTTCGGCGATTCCCACATCAAAAAACCGGTCCGGATAGGCCTCGGAAAACTTTACAAGCCCTGTGCCTTCCGGCATAGCAGCGGTCACCGCAACGATTCTGTCATCTTTTTTTGCCATTTGTAACATGGTTTCGCCAAAAACCTGGGTGTATGTCGAAACGGAACATTCTTTGTTTAGACT
>JBARSG010000348.1:0-10149 GCA_049644625.1 Desulfobacterales bacterium
TGGAAGCACTTCGGGCTTCTTTGGCCATCTCCATTATTGTCGATTCAATAGACATCTCACCTCCCTTTGAACAAACTAATTATGTGAGACCTTTGAAAAATGTTCAATTTTGTTCAAGACCAAGAAAGGCGAAAATTTTAACCACAGGAATACATTAAGTATTTCGAGGATTAAAATTTGAGCCTGACGCCGGAATTGGGCAAAAGGGGACGTTTTTCAAAGGTCTCAATGTTCAGCCGTAATGGCAAGATTATCCCTGTGAATAACATCATCATAAAGCTTATACCCGAGACGCTTTTTAATCTGGTTGGATTTAAGTCCCATGATCTTGCGAATATCGGTTGAACTATAGTTTACAAGTCCGGTGCCCAGTGTCTCATGGTCATCTTTTTTGAATTCCACCGGGGCGCCCACTCCGAAATCCCCTTCTACACTGACGATACCGCTGGGAAGAAGGCTTTTGCCTCTGTTCATAATTGCAGCGGCGGCGCCGTCATCAACAATAAGAACTCCTTTGGGTTTCAACGTAAAGGCTATCCAGCATTTTCGGCTTTTCAGCTTTTTCTTTTTGTGTACAAAAAAGGTTCCGGACTCCTTGGCGGAAAAAAGTTTTTTCAGGATATCGGGTTTTCCGCCATTTGCGATAACCATTGGAATTCCGGATGCAGTGACCTTTGCGGCAGCCTTTATTTTGCTGAGCATGCCACCGGTACCGAGAGCCCCGGGGATGTCTCCGGCAAATCTAATAATGTCCTTTCCGATGGTGGACACAACCGGAATTAATTCCGCATCAGGGTTGACGCGGGGATCTTTGGTATAAAGACCGTCAATGTCTGTGAGATTGATCAGAATATCCGCATCCGTCAGCAGTGTCATCATTGCCGCAAGGTTGTCATTGTCTCCAAACTGAATCTCTTCGGTCATCACGGTGTCATTTTCATTGACGATGGGAACAACGTGCCATGAGAGCAGCATTAAGATGGCATTACGCGCATTCAAATATCTTTTTCGGTTGTTAAGGTCATCGCCGGTAAGCAAAATCTGCGCGACTCGTTTATGATCCCGTGCGAAAGCCTTTTCGTATTCCATGATAAGCCCGGCCTGCCCCACGGCAGCAACCGCCTGACGCTTTGGAATCTCATCCGGCCTTTTGTCAAGACCAATTTTCTTTACACCTGAGGCCATAGCCCCGGAAGAAACAAGAATAACCTCCCGTCCGCCGTCAATCAGCCGACATATCTGTCTGCTGATGGATCGGATCGCTTTTAAATTCAACCCCTGGTCTTCGGTCAGAACATTGCTGCCGACTTTCACCACAACACGCCTGGCATTATTAAAAATCGATTTTCTGTTATCATTCATGGGGTTTGTTCAGTAATTGGATGATTTTTGAGTTCAAATTTTCGATGCCCTGACCGGTAAGGGCTGAAATTAATATGACTTGTTTTTCCTTTACGGCATTTTGAAACTTCTTTGCCGCTTCCCGGACATCCGGCAGATCGATCTTGTTCAGGACCACAATTTGAGGTTTTTCCGTTAGTTTTCGATTATACATGGCAAGCTCTTTATTAACGGTGTTATAGGCATGCAGGGGATTATCCGTATCGATAGCCGACACATCGATAAGGTGAATAAGAATGCGAGTGCGTTCAATGTGGCGCAGAAATCTGATGCCGAGCCCGGTTCCCTTATGTGCACCTTTAATTAAACCGGGGATATCTGCGACCACAAAAGGCTCCGCCCAGCCGGTCTGAACAACGCCCAGGCTGGGGAAAAGCGTAGTAAAAGGGTAATTGCCTATCTTGGGACGCGCTGAAGAAACCGCGGTAATAAGGGTGGACTTGCCTGCGTTGGGAAGGCCTATGATACCGACATCCGCCAGAAGTTTGAGTTCCAGCTTTAACGTTTTGGTTTCACCCGGTTCACCGGGCTGGGCAAATCGGGGGGACCGGTTTGTTGAAGTTTTAAATCGTGCATTGCCCTGACCGCCTCTACCGCCTCTTGTCAGCACAAATGTTTCGTCACATTTGGCTAAGTCTGTTATAACTTTTCCGGTGTCGGCGTCGGTTACCAGGGTTCCGGGTGGAAGTTCTATGATCAGGTCTTGACCGTTTTTTCCGGTCTTTTGTTTGCCCTGGCCATGGGCGCCGTTTTTGGCTTTGAAATGTTTCTGGTATCGAAACTGATACAGGGTCCGTTTTCTCGATGTTGTCTTTAAAACAATATCACCGCCCTTGCCCCCGTCTCCACCGTCCGGTCCTCCGCGTGGAATAAACTTTTCACGTCTGAAACTCACACAGCCTCTGCCGCCATCACCGGACCAAACGGTAATAATCGCTTCATCAATGAATTTCACGCTGCATGAACGCTTACTTTTTTCCGAGAACGACCCAGCCTTTTAAAAGCAACAAAACCATCAATTTTGGCAAATAGGGTGTAATCCCTGCCCATGCCCACGTTGTCTCCAGGATGAATTTTTGTTCCCAACTGGCGAACCAGAATATTACCGGCTTTTACTTTTTGACCGCCATATCGCTTTACGCCCCTGCGCTGCCCCTGGCTGTCACGACCGTTCCTGGAACTGCCGCCTGCTTTTTTATGTGCCATTATGAAAACTCCTTGTTCAGACCTCGCTATGTTGTTACGTCCACGATATCTTTTTTTGTAATTGTTTGGTTCTTTGAACCAAATCGACTTGCCATAAGCAATAACATTTCCAAAAATCTAAAGTTTTTCCTGTTCTTACGCTTCAATGCTGTCTATTTTGATCGCAGTATACTGCTGTCGATGTCCCAGCTTGCGGCGATATCTTTTTCGTCGTTTATACTTGAAAACGATAATCTTTTTGGCCTTGCCCTGCTCAATGATGTGGCCTTTTACCGCTACATTGTCAAGAACCGGCCGACCGATACTCACGTTCTCTGCGTCTGAAAACATAAGGACCCTGTCAAAAGAAACAGGGCTGCCGATCTCTCCGGGAATTTTTTCTACCCTCAAAATATCGCCCTGCTGAATTTTATATTGCTTTCCCCCTGTATTAACGATAGCGTACATATACTTGATCCCTCCTCAAGGTAACTGACCCTAACTTTCATTTAAGAAAATGATTATTATTAATCTATTACAGAAATTTGTCAAGATAAAATTAACAAATTTGACGATGTTGTAAAAAGACCGTTTTATTTGTTTCGTAAGCATTTTTAGAATTTATGAAACGTTTCATATTTTCAACCTGAGTTGAGCGGTTTTTTGCGAAGAGATGTGCTGAGATCTTGATGCATAAGGGTTCGCGAAAACCGCAGGCATACCCGTGGATATGTCGAGGATTTTCGAGGATCCTTGATGCGCAAGAGATCGGTGCAGATCGAGTAAAAAATCGCTCAATTTAGGTTCAGGGCACTGAGCCATCCAATCGGCTGAAGGAGGCTCTTTTTGGAAACATATTTAACTCATCGTGTCATACACTGGGATAAAGGGCGCTACACATCTTCCAATCACAAACTGATCGGCGAAGAACCGCTGTCGATCCGTATTGAAGGTAAACCTTATTCTGTGGTTATGCGGACTCCGGGCGATGAATTGGCCCATGCTGCCGGGTTCTGTCTTGCCGAAGGGATTATTGATACTCCCGAGGATATTAAGGTCATCTCATGTTGTGACGGCACCGACTCTAATGTCGTCACCATCACTCTTGAGGAATCGCGTCAGAACAAAATAACCGGACTTTTAGACAGACGCGGCTTTATCAGCCAGACCAGCTGCGGCATTTGCGGCAAGGAGATCGTCAAAGATCTTTATCAGGTTATTCAACCCATGAAAAATACTGCTCAGATTAATGCGGGGTTGGCACTGGAATGCCTTGAAAATCTTTCCAGCCACCAGCCATTGCGTGATCAGACCCGTGCATCTCATGCAGCCGCCCTTTATTCTTCTGATTTTAAGCTGTTATCCGTGGCTGAAGATGTGGGCCGGCATAACGCACTTGATAAAGCCATCGGAAAGGTTTTCCTTAATCACAACCTTGACCAGGCTTTGCTCTTGATCCTTTCTTCCCGGATCAGCTACGAACTGGTGCAGAAAGCTGCACGGGCCCGTATCCCTGTGATATTGGCTTTCTCGCGACCCACATCACTGGCCGTGGAACTGGCATCCAAATTAAACATGACTTTGGCATGTCTGGCCAAAGGTTCCGGATTATACATTTTCTGCGGAGAAAACCGCTTCATTATTTAAGCAGATTTTGCAATTATTTTTTTAATTCTGCAGGGAATATCCCATTTTTTCAAAAGATGTGAAACACGGGGATGTACCATATGCTCCCAGGGTTTTCCATTCACCATAAGGCGGCGAATTTCAGCGGCACTGATGCCTTTTTTCGCGGGCGGCGCTTCCCACAGAACATGGGTGTTGAGCCCGAGTGATTTAAAGGTGTTGAGTTTCTTTTTTCCCCAGTCATCGTAAATGGTAAGGAAAAATAAACCATTCATGGGTACATAGTATTTATAAAGCTCGGGCATATTAATGGGAAAAGGAACAACTGAAAACTGGTTGGGTTTTACCCCTTCGGCCTGCAATACCTCATTAACCAGAATATATCGTTCATAATAGGTAAGCGGGTTGGATGAGGGATTGTCTCTTTGAGAATCTTCCTGTTCTTTTCTGGTCAACATGGGATCGGGATTGGTGATTCCAACAACCAGATGCCGGCAAAACTGTTTTCCCGCCAGAAGATACTTAACATGGTCATTATGAAGAATCTGGAATCTTCCGTGAATGATGCCGGTTTCAACCGTTTGAAATAGCTGCTTTTTTTCTAAGATGCTGTTCATTCTTTTTAGATCCCTTACCTCAAAGACTGCCGAGAACACAGAGGTTGTATTACAGAATTTAGGTCTCCATTATTTCTGTTTCTCCGGTTCATAAGACTCCGTTCACGGTTATGCAGATACCTTTAAGCTCTCTTTCACCTCAATTGAGGTTTTAATAAGAGTGATCCGTTACTCCAGTTTTAAGGAGTTATACTTCCCTGGCCAGTAGGGTTGGTCAACAGGTGTATCCATTATTCCGTGGAGTTTTGACCGGTTTAAATGGTTCAAAACCATATATATCAGCTCTTTGCCCCTAAGAGTTCCCAACGCACCGGAAGCTGCACTAATTTCATCAAACTGTTTGACCCGGTCTCGCCTTACGCCACTGCCATGAAACATGATCGGAACGCTTTCACCGGAATGGATCAACGGACCCGAGCTGGGTGTGGAATGATCGGCAGTTACAATAACCAGCAGTTCCGGATCTTCCAACAGGGGTTGGATCACCTTTCCAATACCTTTATCCAGGGATTCAATGACCGATTTTTTGGCCAGGGGATTTTTTTTATGTGCAGCCTCATCCGGTGTTTTGGTGTGTACATGTATAAAGTCATACTCGTTTAAGCATTCATAAGCCATATGGATTCGCTCGGCCAGATCATTGCCGGGATTTCCGGTATCCGTGACTTTTTTAACATCAAGGCCGATATATCTACCAAGGCCCCAGTACATCAGGCCTGATGCCATGGACAGCCCACGCAACCCATATCGATCCGCAAAAGGTGTTATATCTTTCAGCTGTCCCGCCCTCTGGGTAACAAGGCTGTTTATGGGTAGTTTACCATTTTTAATTCTTACCTGATTAAGAGGATGCACGCGAAGTTTATGATAAACATGAATTAGATATTTTTTTAGAGCCCAAGCGGTATTTGCGGTTGCCGGGTCATCACTGTATCCGTCCCACGGCTGTATATTAATCAATGGCCTATTACTTACAAACGGATCCGAGTCTGTAATAAAAGGAGACACACTGCCGTGAAGCGTAATAATACCACGAATCCCGCCTGCCGGATTAAAGCGTATTCTAACTCCCCCTGTTTCAAATTCTCGAACAACATCAACAAATTCTGAAATCTCTCTGTCTGAAATCACAGGTTTCCCCTGTTCAAGGACAAGTTTTTTTTCAGATTCTGTTATACTGGCAAAATGAGATAAAACTGCAACATCTTTGTGTTGAAATTCAATTCCTGCGCCCAATGCTTCCAGCGCCCCCCTGCCTGGAAACTCCTTTATATCATAACCGAACATGATAAAATGAGCATTTTCACTGGGAAGAGCCTGGCCCATGCAGGCAGCATGGTATAAACCGTTGGCAGACGCCACCGCCACTCTGTCTAAAACAGGCGTTTTGGCAGCCTGAAGCGGGGTCTTAAAATCAAGTTCCTGGTATGATCTGTCCCCAAGCCCATCGAGCAGGATAAGAATACATTTTTCAGGCATATCGAATTCCTTATTACTATTTTTTTACTTTTATCAATTATTTTCAAAATTAGAAACAGGAAATTGGAACAGGAAAACAAACTCTGTAAAAGAATATATTGCAAAAGAGGGCCTGTGCAGAGTTATAGAGGATATAAACGGCAGAATAGTATAACGATATCATGTTGATGTGATAAAATTCGACGTTACGATTAATGGCATTCCTTTGGTATTGGAAGAATTGCCGAAATGCTCTGAAACAGCGGAGATAACCGTTTAAAAAGGGGAAGAGGGGTTGCCCAGTAAATATGTTGCGCAGGTATCCTCTGATTCCCACGCTGTTACACGGGCAACCTTTATATTAGAGTTTTTTAATAGAGTTTGAAGGGAGGTTGCAATATAATGGGAAATGTTTTCCGAAGATGGCGGATTGTTATCATCAAAGTAATCCAGTTCATTTAAAAACTTGTGATCCAGCCTTGCTATGATTTCAGAGACATGCTGTTTTAGCTCTCCAAAATCTACCAGCACCCCGGCATTATTGAGAGTTTCTCCGGCCACGCAGATTTCTATTTTCCAGTTGTGCCCGTGCAAGTTTTCACATTTTTTGGCCACCATCTTGAGCTGATGGGCGGCTGCAAAATGAGTAACAACTTTTAATTCATACATGATTTCCCATCCTCTTAAAAATATTCTGCATCCAAGTTGAATCAGAGGTCGGAGAATTTTTATTATAACGCCTTATTTATCAGTCGAATTCATCAACATCAGCCTTAAGATCCGCTAATCAGGATGCACTAGCATTGCCGCTTTTGAAAACATTTTTTAATTTGTTCGACAGCTTTCCCGATTCGATTTTAGCGAATTCTTTAAGAAGCGCCTCCTGTTTCTTGTTGAGGTTGACAGGTGTTTTTATTAGAGTCTGGATTATTTGATCACCTCGTTTGCCGCTCCTGAGAGAAGGGATTCCCTCGCCGCGCAAGCGAAACAGGTCACCGGGCTGGGTGCCTTTTGGAATTTTAAGTTCCTTTTTGCCGTTTAAGGTGGGTACCGCTATGGTATCGCCAAGGGCTGCCTGTATAAAGGAAATTCCCACCTGGCAGATGACGTTTGTGTTGTCTCGTTCGAAGAAGTTATGGGATTCTACATGAATAAAAACATAAAGATCTCCCGGAGGCCCTCCATAACTACCGGCTTCACCTTCACCTGTCAGACGAAGCCTGGATCCGGTATCCACACCGGCAGGAATTTTTACGGCCACCTTTTTATTGACTCTAATGTGTCCGGATCCATTACAGTTAGGGCATGGATGCGGTATGGTTTGGCCGTTACCGCGGCAGTGATGACATGTGGTCCTCACAGTAAAAAACCCCTGGTTGCGGGAAACCTGGCCAGTTCCGTTACACTGCCTGCAGGTTTCCGGATGGGTACCCTGGTCGCAACCATCTCCCTCACAGGAAGGGCAAACCTCCACCTTTTCTAACTCTATTTCGGTTTCTGTTCCAAAGGCAGCTTCCATGAAGCCAAGGGAAAGGTCGTAACGAAGATCAGCTCCTTTCTGAGCCCTGCTTCTGGAACGACGTCCACTGCTGAATCCGAAAAAATCCTCAAAGATTCCTCCAAAGCTAGAAAAAATGTCTTCAAAACCTCTAAATCCGGAAAAACCCAATCCTTCAAGGCCCTGATGACCAAACTGGTCATAAATATTCCGTTTCTGAGGGTCTCGAAGCACCTCGTAGGCCTCGGAAGCCTCTTTGAATTTTTCTTCAGCCTCTTTATTGCCGGGATTTCGATCCGGATGAAATTTCAGGGCCAGCTTTCGGTAGTGAGCCTTTAACTCGCTATCATCCGCATTACGGTTTACGCCTAAAACCTTGTAGTAATCTCGTTTACTAGTCATCTACAGCAACGTTTCTGGACTTGTATCCCGCGATAAATGGAATCAAAATCACAAGTCTTATATCAATAAAGCAAATCGGTTATGAGAAAGGGCTATATTTTATTAATTAGATAAAATAATACAAAAACCGGTCTTGTCAATGAAGAATGGGGATTTAAAAATTGAAGATTTTCGATTGAAGAGTTATTCCCGCCGGACATCCTATCCCACAAACGGCCTCCGAATAATAGTATCCTTTTGCCATCGTGAGTCATCACGATTGGGGTATTCAATGTTGTAATGAAGGCCGCGGCTTTCTTTCCTGTGACTGGCGCATTTGATAATAAGTTCAGCCACGATCGCTATATTTCTAAGTTCAATAAGATCTGCGGAAACCCTGAAATTCCAATAATATTCATGGATTTCTTTCTGAATGATTTCAATTCGCCTCTGTGCCCTGGCCAACCGTTTGTCCGATCGGACGATTCCAACATAGTTCCACATAAATCGTCTGATTTCATCCCAGTTATGTGAAACCATAATAACTTCATCACTGTCTGTCGTACCGACTTCATCCCACGGCGGCGGGTCAGGAGTAAAACTAAAATCCAATGTATCGAGATCCTTGACCGCCTGTTTGGCGGCTGTATGGGAATAAACCAGGGCCTCGACCAGTGAGTTGCTCGCAAGTCTGTTGGCCCCATGAAGTCCGGTGCAAGCAGTTTCACCGACGGCGTACAGCCGATGCAAATCTGTTCTGCCAAACATGCCGGTGGCGATGCCGCCGCACAGGTAATGGGCGGCGGGAACAACAGGGATAGGTTCCTTGGTCATATCAAAACCAAAAGAGAGACATTTTTCATATAGATTCGGGAAGCGTTCTCTTATGAAATTGCCATTTTTGTGGGATATATCGAGAAATACGAAATCGTCTCCGCTTTTCTTGAGTTCTACATCAATCGCACGGGCAACCACGTCACGGCATGCCAGATCCTTCTGAGAGTCATACTTTTCCATGAAAGCGTTACCCGAAGAATCGATTAGAATCGCCCCTTCACCTCTTACAGCTTCTGAAATAAGGAAGTTCTTGGCATCCGGGTGATACAAACAGGTGGGGTGAAACTGAACAAACTCAAGGTTGGCCACCGTGGCGCCGGCCCGGTATCCCATGGCAATCCCGTCTCCGGTAGCAATATCGGGATTGCTTGTGTAGAGATAAACCTTGCCCGCGCCCCCCGTTGCAAGGAGTGTAATCTTAGCACAAAAAGTTTTGACTTGATTTGTTTGTCTGTCAAGAACATATGCTCCGCAACAATAGTCTTCATGTGTCGTAGTAATCTGTCCCCTTTTCATACGGGTTGAAATGGTGATAAGATCTATGGCGATATGATTTTCGAACAGGGTAACCCTCTCGTGATTTTTAACATGGGCCACCAGGACACTTTCAAGCTCCATTCCGGTCATGTCATGGGTATGAACAATTCGCTTTTGAGAGTGGCCCCCCTCACGTCCTAAATCAAAATCAATATCATAATCCCGGGATTTGTGATCTGTTCGCTCTTTGTCTTTTACATTGAAATGTACACCAAGGTCGACTAACTCGCGAATTCTGTCAGGACCGTTTTTAACAACCATTTCAACAACATCCCGGTTGCATAGACCGTCCCCCGAAGCCAGGGTATCCCGGATGTGAAGGTCAAACGAATCAACCTTGTCGAAGACAGAAGCGATGCCGCCTTGGGCCTGTGAGGTGTTGCTGTCCATGATCCCTTTCTTGGTGACCAAAGCAACACTGCCAAATTTGGCCACCTTAAGGGCAAAACTAAGACCGGCCACACCACTGCCGATGATTAGAAAATCTGTATTAATCTGCGTCATGATAATATTTTGCATTGAAAAAATCGAATCTGTCAATAATTTCTTTAAAAATACCGTTAGATATGATAGTTAAATTATTAAGAAAATAAACGGCCTGTTTTGACA
>JBARSG010000349.1:0-3735 GCA_049644625.1 Desulfobacterales bacterium
TTGTTGATATTATCAATCAGCTTGTTCCCAGCAAAATGGCTGTGGAACCGGGGACTTTGATGAAGAAAAGAGACCCGTTTGATCCGGCATATCTGAACATAGAATAACAAGTTTTATTATTTCGGCAAGAGAGCCCGTTCATAGGCGTTGGGGCATATGACCTCTGGAGGGACAATCCTGGGCCTCTCACTGAACTTTCGACTCTGGATAAGGGATGATCAGCGCTACTGCTAATACAGTAAGGCCGGATAAACGTTAGTTTATCCTGAGCTTGCCGATAAAGTAAGACGCAAAATCACGGCCTCCATGTAATCCATAGAAACAATGTGGTAATAGTAAAATTCTTAAAAATACTGTATCAAAGTAACGAATGTTGTCAAGCTTTGTGGATAGCCAAGATGATAAAAGGGTTAACAAATCTATTATTTTTAATTAAAATAGAAACAAACTTATTCTTATGAGTCACGACGAGTAGGTGAACATGATTACAATCGATGGCAGTCAGAAATCAGGTTCCGGAACGATAGTAAGAGATGCCGTTCCTTTTTCAGTCTTAACAGGAGAGGAACTTTTTCTCACAAATATCAGGGCCAATCGCCACAAGCCCGGCTTGAGGGCACAGCATCTGCGGGGGATTGAAGCATCCGCTCACATTTGCCAAGGTGAACTGACGGAAGCGACAATCGGCTCGAAAGAAATCCGATTCAAGCCCGGTAAAGGAATTCGTGGCGGCACATTCAAGTGGGATATCGGAACGGCGGGTTCTACAACTATGCTGGCCCTCAGCGTGATAGCTTTAGCACTCTTCGCCGATAAACCTTCCCGTTATGAGATCACGGGCGGACTTTTTCAGGACTTCGCTCCATCGATTTATCACGTCAAATACGTCTTGTTAAGGATTTTGGAAACAATGGGTATCAATGTCGATATAAAAATTATCCGGCCAGGTTATGTTCCCATGGGAAAGGGTCAGATCGAAGTGAAGGTCTTTCCCGTAAGAGAGATCATCAAACCGCTGATACTGGTTGACCGGGGAAAAACGACCGGCATAAAAGGCATTGCTCTTTCTTCACTGCTCCAAAAGAGAAAAGTCTCAGATAGGATGGCAAAAGAATGTCAAAGACGTTTAAAATCCAAGGGATATGTTCCAGATATTGAAATTCTTTATGATAATAAAAACAATCCGGTTTATCCAAGGACATCAATTCAGGCCGGAGCGTCCCTGGCAATTTGGGCCGAAACAGATGCCGGTTGCCTCATCGGATCTGATATGGCCGGTGCACCGGGGAGGCCCGCCGAATACATCGGGAAAAAAGTGGCCAATCACCTGATCGAAGTCCTTGAAACTGAAGCAACGGTTGATGAACACGTAGCCGATCAGCTCATACCGTTCTGTGGGCTGGCCGACGGGTGGAGTTCGTATATAATACCCAAAATGACAGACCACATTGAAACTCGACTGTGGCTGGTCGAAAAGATGCTCGGCGCGAAAACAGAAGTGAAAGATAATAGACTCCGTGTTAAAGGAATAGGGTACCGACGGTAACATATGGCTATTTTTGTTAAATTAAACAGGCTCAAGATGAGCTGCACCCCCGACTTGGGGAAAATGACGACAACCCATTTCAAGGTATTATTTATCGTTTTGTAAAAAAAATTTCCGGACACTAAGCACCATGCTTCATATCAAAGAAATCCAGGCCAAAAGCGTTCTCAACAAGTCAAAGATTTTTGACTATTGCCTGAATCCTTACACCGGTTGCCAGATCAATTGCAGGTATTGCTATGCACGCTTATTTATGAAACGGTATTCTGGACACAAGGAGGCCTGGGGCGATTTTGTGGATGTTAAAATAAATGCCCCTGAAGTTTTGCAAAAGCAGTTGGGTAAAGCCAAAAGAGGGATCGTCTGGATTTCCTCGGTTTGTGATCCCTATCAACCCTTGGAAGCAACCCATGAATTGACCAGGCGGTGTTTAAAAGAACTCGTCAAAAAACAGTTCCCGGTCAATATCCAGACAAAGTCTGAACTCGTTTTAAGGGATCTGGATTTATTTAAAGAATTCGAGGAAATAGAGGTGGGATTTACCATCACCACCGATGATGAAAAGGTGGCAAAATTATTTGAGCCCAAGGCAAGCACGGTAAAAGACAGATTGACGGCTTTGGCAAAAATTCACTCTTCCGGAATCAAAACATTTGTTTTCATCGGACCGCTGCTGCCCGGAAATCCGGAAAAGCTGATCGAAAATCTTGCAGAAAAGGCTGATACGATTTTTATCGATAAGATGAACTATTTAAATTCAATCAAGGGATTTTATCACAGGTTCGGGCTCAACAGGGGAACCACGGACAAATTCTTCAAGGAATATAAAGAAAGACTTGTTTCCGAATTATTGAAAAGAAAAATGAAATTCCAAGCCCTGTTTTAGACTTTTCGCAACCCTGTAAAAGGAAAGGTCAAGTCTGCTTTTGACCCTTATCAATACTGTCTATTATGTTCCCTATCTGTTTTTTAAGTTTTCTGTCACATTTTTTAAGCCTCGAAACTCTGCGTATTATGCTGCTTACAGTGCTGTATGCTTTGATATTAAACAGTTCTCTTATGTTGTTAAGGTTTTCGCCCCGTATTTGACGTAATAGATAAACTGCAATATTACGCGGTTCATTAAAAATTCCACGTCTTGTTATCAACAATTCATTAAACGATACACCATAATGTTCACACACTAATGAGATTATTGAATCAGATGTCGGAGCCAGACTTTTTGATTCAGGAATCTCATAGCTTTTTTTCTTAAAATAATATTTTTCTTTTATTCCGGTTATGAAACTTTCCGGACCAAAAAATGACGGGAGTTTCTTTAAAGAAAACAGCCTGGTAACTTCTTCTGAATCTTCTTCCTGCATAAATTCAACAAACGGTTTCAGTCTGCCCCGTTTTTTTGGGGTTATCATGGAAAAAATATAATCTTTATGCAACCATTTCCACTTCTTCGCATATGACAGATAACCTTTGTAGCTGCTCCATTCATAATCCGGCATATCTTTAACCATACCTGCTTTTACCGGGTTCTTATATATATATCTCACCAGTTGCAGAAGATGGCTGTCGTCACAGACAAGAATCGACTTGTACCTTCCCCTGAAAAGCTGACCATCAAATCCATGTCTCCTGTTATATCTCTGGGTGTACACGCTGTTCAGATGTCTCATGCATCTTGAAATATTTCCATCGGGTGTTTGCAGCAGAATATGATAATGATTTGTCATTAAACTGTATGCTGCTACATTTACATTCCACATTTCAGATATTTCAATCAGCAGATCAATAAACATTAAATAATCATGTTTATCTGAAAAAATGGATTCGGACCGTCTCCCACGGTTCATTACATGATACCATGCTCCGGGATATTCTATTCTAAGTGAGCGTGACATGTTGTAACATCTAACATTTTATCTGATATGGGTCAATAGTAGACTTGACCCCATTTTGACCTGACCCCATTTTGACCCAGCTGGCTAAGCCATGCCACTTCGGAAAAACCGCGCGCCCCACCAAATCCGCGTGCAGCATATTGTTCGCGGCTCTTTACCCTCGCGCGGATGTCATCGCTCGCAGCATACCAGTATGGGGTCTGAATCCTTGTTCTCCACTTCGTAGATGCATAGAAACTCCTTGTCACGTTCACGATTGACAAACGTCCAATATCTTTCGCCAAAGTATTGGGC
>JBARSG010000350.1:0-2473 GCA_049644625.1 Desulfobacterales bacterium
ATATAAGCGTTAACGAAGATTATTACTATAAATCATGGTTAGATCTTTGTAAAGTTTTTTCAATTGCTTGTTCAGGGCAAACGCATTTGAATCCCAATACAGGGAGAACGCTCCACGACGGCGTGTATCTCTTTCCAACCGACTGAAACTTGTGCTTAAGCACCCGTAAGCCCGAGCCGCGCCAGAGTTATTAAGACCAATTCGTCGCTAACTTATCCCATTGATTTTTTAAGTCATAATTTCATTCGGCTCGGGCTAACGCGTGCTAAAGCCCTTCAAACAGTCAGTCGGTTTTCAAGAGAAACACGCCGTCGCTACGCTGCACCGAAATCAAATGGGTTTACACTGAAACAATTACGAATATTGGTTGACATTCTGTTTTTTCTAATTTAGATATAACACTTTTATTTCACCACCCCTTGCTCTGTATAGGGCTTCATATCCAAAAGGAGGTTATATGAGACGGTACGAAACAATTTTTATTATCGACCCCGATCTTTCTGAAGAAGGGCGCGCTCCCCTTTTTGAGAGATTAAAAGATCTTTTTCTCCAGCATAACGGTCTGCTTGTTGTGGTTGACGAATGGGGCGCCAGAAAGCTCGCCTATGAAATCAAAAAGAAACCTCGTGGTTATTATGTTCGTTTAGATTACTGTGGAGCAGGAATACTCGTAAATGAAATTGAACGATTTTTCCGGATTGATGATCGGGTACTAAAATATATGACGGTTTTGCTCGAAAAAGACGTTGATATTGAAAGCGTGAAAGAAGAAATAGCCAGGACGGAAGCCGAGAAAGTCCAAACCGAACAAAGCGATGAATCCGATGCCGTCGAAAATAATGAATCTAATGCCGATACAAAGCTTTCCGATGCTCCGGAATATGAAGCTGTAGGAAACGAAACAACATCACCCGAAAGTAATGTAGAGGAGATATAAAATGGTTGCACCCTTTGTCCGCAGGAAAAAAAGAACCGGCGAGAACAGAAAAAAGAGAGTATTTCATCGTCGCAAAGTGTGTCGTTTCTGTGCCGACATTAGTCTGGTTATAGATTACAAGGATGTAAAATCACTTCGGTATTTTACAACAGAACGTGGCAAGATCATTCCTAGGCGTATATCCGGAACATGTACAAAACACCAGCGTGCCTTGACTCATGCAATCAAACGTGCACGTACAATTGCCCTTCTGCCTTTCGTTGGAACAATGGATTACACTTAAAGAACTTAGGGGCTTGGCCTCAAAGGAGAAAAAAGTAATGCCTCGAACTATTCGAGGGGATATCCCAAAGGATATCGTAAGCGGCATTGCGATCACAAGCCTTATATTTGTAATGTCAGTTTATATGCCGATTATCGGGTTCTTTTGTTCTCTGTTTATCCCCCTGCCGACTCTTTTCTATCGCTCAAAGCTCGGCAGAACGACTGGAGCTCTCATCCCGATTATAACCATCATAGTAATGATCGCCGTTCTCGGGGGGGTATCAATCGACATCTTGTTCTTTGTTGAACTACTTTTGCTCGGCTTTGTCCTGGGTGAACTTATTGAGCGGGATCTTTCCATTGAAAAGACAATGCTATATACATGCGGTTCCGTGATATTTATAGGTATTGTCGGTCTGCTCTTTTACAGTAATTTATCAAATAAAGAATGTTATGCCCTTGTCGCAGAATATGTATCCAAAAACCTCAAGCTTACATTAGAAATTTACGAAAACATGGGGGTATCGCAGGAAAGTATCCACATGATTTCGAATTCACTGGAAAATATTGAGTATGTTCTGATTAGAATCATTCCTGCGCTTATAGTGGCTTCAACTTTTTTTGTATCTTGGACGAATTTGCTGGTGGCAAAACCGATATTAAAAAGCCGCGGAATCTTTTACCCTTCATTTGGTTCCCTCAAGCTCTGGAAGGCGCCGGAATTTCTTGTATGGGGTATCATCGGATGCGGTCTGTTGCTCCTTTTGCCTGAGAGAACTTTTAAATTTTTAGGTTTAAACGGCCTTTTAATCATGTTAACCATATATTTTTTTCAAGGGATTGCCATTGTATCGTTCTATTTTGAAAAAAAAAGATTTCCCCGTATGCTCAGGGTGTTTTTATACAGTCTTATTGCTCTGCAGCAGGTGGTACTGATCGTTATAATAGGACTTGGCTTGTTTGATATGTGGCTTAATTTCAGAAAATTAGAACATAGCCCGAACAAACCGGAAACAAATTGACTAAAGTTTGAAATGAGCCACTTCAAGCTTCTTTAACCATAATATATTTGCCACCAAGGCACAAAGAACAAATTTATGAATCTTTCTTCGTGCCTTTGAGCCTTTGTGGCGATAAGAGAAATGGAGATCTATAATGAAAATAATATTGAAAGAAACCATCGAATCATTAGGAATAATCGGTAGCGAGGTAACCGTTGCCAAGGGTTATGCCCGTAACTACCTTTTGCCTCAGAACAAGGCGGTGCTTGCC
>JBARSG010000351.1:0-1752 GCA_049644625.1 Desulfobacterales bacterium
CGCATCCCCGTGGAAGCAGGATCTTCGCTTCACGCCGACCTCCGGTCAGACGGAACTGTGGGCAAGAAAACGGTTCGGCGATTTAAGGGTAATCGGTCAGTTTCACGACACATACATCCTCTGCGAGTCTGCCGACGGTCTTGTTCTGATCGACCAGCACGCGGCCCATGAACGGATCATTTTCGAGCAGCTTAAAAACCGGTCACAGGCTTCAAAAAAGTCAGCCCAGAAACTTCTTATTCCCGAAACCATTGACCTTGGATATAGGGAAGCAAAAATTCTTGAAGAGCTGATTCCGGATCTCAATGAACTGGGCCTGGAAATAGAGCCCTTTGGCGGAAATACGTTTGTGGTAAAATCCGTGCCGTCTCTGCTTGAAAACAAAGAGGTTAAACCGCTGGTTATCGAAATCGTCGAAAAGATAGCCCAAATCGGGTTCACACCCGGCCTGGAAAAAGCCATAGACCAGTGCCTGATACTCATGGCCTGCCACGGGGCTATCCGGGCCAACCAGAAGCTTTCAGACGAGCAAATCAAAGGGCTTTTGGAACAGCTCGATCAATGCGATCAGCCCTCCAACTGCCCCCACGGACGGCCGATCTATATCCGATGGAGTGTGAGAGAGCTTGAGAAATCATTTAAAAGAATAGTCTAGCCATGGAAAAACAAAAAGGCCGGTTATAAACTGGCTTTTTTGTTATCTTTTTACATAAATTTGTATTGAACGCCAAACGCCAGGAGCGTAATATCTTTTTCGTATTTAATGGTATCGCTAGTGGTGGGCTCTATAAAATCTTCATCCTGGTAGAAACACTGGAGGATGCCGAAGTTTAAATCCAGGTTGGGGACCACCTCCCAGGCCAAACCAGCCCCAAGGGTATGGCCACCCAACTCGGGGAGCCAGGGCGTCATATCCTCGGCGTCAACCCCGGTTTCCGTATACAGATATCCAACGCTGCCCTTCAGCGTATCGGAGAAGGCATATTCAAATGCAATGCCCAGGTCAAAGCCGTTGTCCACATCGCTTTCGTCTTGGGATGTTCCGCTAAGGTCGTCAAAGCTGGCGTCTTTGTTTAGATAATAGGTAAGATTGGTCTCCAACCGAATTTTGGCGTTTACCTGATAGGAAGCCCCGATGGCAAATATGGCAGGCAGGTTGCGCTCCCGTTCACCGCCATCGATAACGTCAAACTGGGAAAGGATACCATGTGTGTCCTGTTTAACATCTGCATCATAATCAAGGTCAACCCGCGTCTCATATCGGATGCCGATATTCAGCTGGTCGTTGGGCGATATGTTTAAACCAATCACACCGCCCCATCCTTGGGCATCCTCTTCAAACTCGGCCAAGACGTTAATCGGGTCATTGAAGCCCGGAAGTAAATTAGTGGCGCTTATTGTAGCCCCCCCTTTTAATTTTTTTTCCGTATCCACGTAACGTGCCGCCAGTGCTATAGAAAACATGTCATTAATTTTATACGCTCCGCCAAAGGTGTAACCTAACCCAACATGTTCCCCTTTAAAATTATGGATAAATCCTGTATAGTAATAGATTGAAGGATCGGGGACGAGACCGGTCAGGCCGGCGGCCAGGTTCGCATTAGCAAAAGATTGAATTCCGGTTCCGATTACATGGGTAGTGGCAAGCCCGTCATCAAACTCGACCTTACCGCCGCCCACCACATTGGACATACCAAAATAACCTGCCCAGCGGTCTTTTTTATAGATCGCAAATAGACCCGGTATAATTGA
>JBARSG010000352.1:0-1530 GCA_049644625.1 Desulfobacterales bacterium
ATTTTACATTTTATTATCAGTTGGCGGCTCAATATCACCATTTAATACACCAGAACTTATTGAGAAGTTACCAATTTTTATTGTAACATATGAATTATAATGAGAAATTTCAAGGGCATTTTGGACAGTTTGTACGTTCTTGACTATTTATGCGATTTCAGGTTGTTTTCTTGGATGATAATATCTATCCACAGGTGATAAAAAAATGTTTTGCCATTGTCTGCAGTAGGCGTAATCATTGTAAAATATGATATCTGATGTATTAACCCATTTGGGAGTAGCTATCGCCTTTTGATTTAGGATAAGTCTTCGATAATTGAAGGAGAGGGATTAATGTAATGCCGCATTATTTGAGGGCGTTTCAGCAAATAGAATTTTAATAAAGGCTCTCTTGTATGATATCAGGGTCTTGTCTTTCCTCATAACTACCGCTATATAATCCGGTTTAAACAAATGATCCATTGACAAAAACGCCAGCTTTCTCTTTTTCAATTCCGGTAAGTCCGTCACGATGGTAGCAAAAGATATCCCGAGTCCCATCTCCACATACAGAGAACTTAACTCAACATTAGAAGATTCCATGATGACGTGGCAGTCAATACCCAGTTTTTGAAACCTTTCTTCCAGGTTACTACGGTATTTTAGATTTATGGGGGGTAAAATCAGGGGATATTTTCCAATTTGTTTCAATGTGACTCTTTTAGCTTTGGCCAAGGGATGGCTTAAGGGTGTCATCAAAACGGTTCTTACCTTCTTCCAGCGGAGCGATGTGAGATCTTTTGGGACATTGGATTCCAGTACCAGACCAAAATCGATATCCCCATTTTTTATCAAATCGAGAATATTGTTCTGTGACCGATCGAGTATGGTCAGCTCAACATTTGGAAATTGTGTGATATAATTTTTCAGCGCAAACGGAACTAAATGGTAGAGCGTTGTGAAAGGCGCGGCCATTCTCAAAAGACCCTTTTGTAATCCTTTTAACTCATTAAGTTCTTCAGTAAGGGATTCGTATCGTTCCAAACTTGTCTCTGAAAATTTAAAAAACTTTTGACCGGCCGAAGTTAAACGCAATTTACGCCGGCCGATCCTTTCCAAGAGCCGGCATCCTAATTCTTCTTCAAGGTTTTTAACCTGTTGACTCAGGGCTGACTGGGTCCGAAACGTAGCACCGGCAGCTTTCGTAAAACTGCCAAGCTTCGCCACGTAGTAAAATCCTATGATTTGTTGCCACTCCATTTAAAATAAGCAGTCCTAATTAAATATATTAATATTATTAATTTGACTTATTTTCATTTAACAGAAATACTTTATAAGAACAACAAAAAATATTTCGTATAGAGATTTCATATGATGTTAAAACACTATCGAAAGGAATTCCGCCGGCCACCAAACCCAAGTGCAAAATAAGATAAAACTTCAAGAATATTTGGAACAATTTTAAATTTTTTCAAGATAAAGAAAGGAGGAAAACATGAACATTCAAAAATGTGCCGACAAGATCTCTCAGATGATACGCCCCCAGTCTTT
>JBARSG010000353.1:0-2680 GCA_049644625.1 Desulfobacterales bacterium
CTTCATAGATGCAGGTGACCTTCACATCCCGCTTGATCTTCTCCACTTCAAACTCGGTCATATATCCATAACCGCCCAGCGCCTGGATGGCATCGTCGGCGGCCTTGTTGGCAGCCTCGGTGGCAAACAGCTTGCTAATGGAACCTTCCGTATGGAGCTCGGATTCGCCTGAATCGAGCCTTAGAGCGATTTCGTCCATATAGGCGGTTGCGGCCTGGAGTCTTACGGCATGGGGAACGACAAGCTTGTGAGTGTACCCCTGTTTTTCCGAAAGCGGAGATCCGAACTGAATCCGCTCTTTGGCATAGGGAATTACGATCTCAAGAGCTGCTTCACAAGGCCCCAGGGCCATGGCCGCAACCATCAGCCGGGTATATCCAAAAACTTTGTTGGCTTGTTTCATCCCCTTACCGGGCACCAAGCCCACGAGATTTTCAGCCGGAACAAACACATCCGTAAAAGACAGTGGAGATGTGTTTGAAGCCCGGATGCCGTGCTTATCCTCACCCTTGCCCTGAACAAACCCCGGTGTTCCCTTTTCCACGATAAAAAATGCAGGGCCTTCCGGTGTTTTAGCCAGCAGGGTAATGAAATCGGCATATCCTCCGGTAGATATAAACTGCTTGGTCCCGTTAATGATATATCCTGTTACTTCTCCGGTATCATTGGTTACCGGTTCCGCTTTGGTCTTAAGTGACGCAAGGTTGCTGCCGGCGCCCGGTTCGGTCACGGCATAGGCCACAAGGGAATTTCCCTCGGCAATGGCGCCGAGCCATTTTGCTTTCTGCTCTTCGGTTCCCCCCACAATTATCGGGTCGGCGCCGAGCTGTATGGCAAAAAAAGCGGTTCCGATCCCCAAGCATATCTTACACATTTCACGAATCACCGCGCAACAGTCTCTGGTACCGCCTCCCATTCCGCCATAATCTTCAGAAATAAAAAGGAGCTGCAGGCCAATGTCAGGCCCCATTATTTCGCGGATCGTCTCTTCCGGGAAAAATTCATTTTTATCAAATTCAAGAATTTTTTCACGGGTCAGAAGACGATTCTTTAGCTGCCTGATCGTCTCTATGACCATCTGTCTGGACTCAATATCCAATCCTCTTAATTCAGGTTCTGCTTCGTTTATATGTGAGGTCATTTTTTTCTCTTATCGCTTTTTTAGTAATGAAATCGTAAAAAGTTTTTCCGAAGGATATGGAACAGTTTTGACATGAGCAAAAACAACTTTCTGCAAAACCGTCATTATTCGGTTAAAATTGTCATTCTCGTAAAAAGTCAAAATCCGACGGTAAAGTAAAAAGATCCAAATTCAAGGCGCGCAAATCCTGAGGAACGAAGCGTACATATAGTACGCTGCAGTGACGAAGGATGCAGCGCAACGCAGAAGTTGGACTTTTTACGAAGCCGTCAAAATTACAGTACGGCCTTTATAAATACCACAATTGGAGCATGCATGGTGAGAAAGCATTGCATCTCCGCATTGCGGACAGGTTATCCGATTCAGAATTGCAACTCTTTGGTGAATTCGTCGATTATTTCGATTTGACTTAGCTTGCGTTTTGGTACGGCCATTAGTAATACTTCACTCTAACTATTTGATTATATAAATTATTTAGCATAATACAATCGTCATGATTAGAAATTGCGATTTAAGTAATTTAAACACAAATGATTGTCAAGGGTTTTCCTAAACATTTTTTATTTTGTTTTTTCACATGCCTGCCACTTAACTGTTCCATGCCTATAAATGGGCATTTATGTTTCTTAAATAGTGGTTTTCATTAAATAAATAATTCCCAAATCAGCTCTATACTACTCTGACTCGAAAAAATTGTGTTATTTAAAGATCGTTTACTATTCAAACATGAACATGCATGCCAAAAAATGTTTGATCTGTTTTACTCATTACTAATTTTATTGTCGCAAGTAATATCTTTACAAAAAGGAATTGTCCAGGCCATCAGTTTTGATGAACTCGTAAAAAGTCCGATTTAGACGGTTTTGTAAAAAATTCAAATTCAAGGCGTGCAAATTTTGTAATCATGAGGCGTACTTTTCGTACGTTGAATGATTACGAAATGCAGCACAACGCAGAAGTTGGACTTTTTACGAGACCGTCAGTTTTGTCTTGACTCACATTGTGGTTTTGTGTATTTGAAGACTAAAATCCATTGAGGGATCGTCTAACGGCAGGACGACGGGTTCTGGCCCCGTTAATCCAGGTTCGAATCCTGGTCCCTCAGCCAAATAATATCAAAAGGTTACAGAATCCATTCTGTGACCTTTGTTAATTTTTCTTACCTATTTCTAACATGAAGCGAAAATATGTTTAACTCACAAAAAAGCAAGCTCCCGGACAGAAGAATATTGGGGCTTTGATTACCTTTTGATATCTCCAATTTTCAGAAATTGAAGGCACGCGATCTTCAAAATACTGATTCAGGCACAAAGTCTACATATTATATTTTAGAATAATGTTTAAATCTTTTGCAACCTCAATTTTACCCAACAGCTATATCCTGCGCGATATTTCATTTGACATGCAAATTTCCTTATAATATAGGTTTTAGTATAGAATTCAACTTTGTTTAACCTCTATTCGGGAGGTTTGTAGGTACAGTGGTGCAAATTCATAGAAAAAACTATGTAATTGTGGGGTAAATTACATAATAATTAT
>JBARSG010000354.1:0-2065 GCA_049644625.1 Desulfobacterales bacterium
ACATAGGCCTTGCCAGGACAAGACTGCCCATCTCAGATAAAAGTATTACCATAATTTTCCTGGGTTTTGTCCGGACGGGGGTGTCTTTCCGCATGATGGAAAATAGAGACAGTATCCTGCAAATAAAAATCCCTGCAATACGGTCTACTCTGCGTTGAAAATCTATGTTCATTTTTGAGATTCCCTAAATTGCAGTAAAACCCACTGCTGCAAAACTCACGGCAGATCTTGTGGGCTGTTCATGCCATACCTCATAACCGAGGATCTGCCCCCTGGACGGCGGTAATACCTCCAGGAGGCACGCCATGGCGGAAAAACCACACACGTTGAATTGATCTTTGACTCCTATGGATTCTTCCCAGAACACGTCCGTCTGCATATTTGAAAACGCCTTTAAAAGGTTTTGGTCGTGCATTTCGGATTGGCTCTGGAGGTGAGTGGCAGGCATGTTGTGGCCGAATTTGGGCCCGATGTGTGAGAAATCAACACCTGCCACAACCAGGGTTTCATCGTCTCCATGGCTTAAAATGCCTGAAAGAGCTTTTAGAAAAGGCCCGGCAGTTTCCATGTAGGCAGATCGACTGTAACCGGATAGAGATGGCATTAACGGGCCGCAGAGAATAGGGATGATGGTGAACGAATCCTCCGGCAGGAGATGTTGTAAGAAGATCACCTGAAATTCCACGGAGTGTTCGGCCCTGTGGCCAAAGTCATTTTCAGAAATGATTGCCCGCCCGGCATCCCACAATTCTTTGACCATGTTTCTGTCGTTTTTGACCACACCGAGTGGGGTTTCGAAATCCTTTTCCGTCAGACAGAACAGATCGCCCATCATCTGATGGCCTACACCCAGCACAACAACCCTTGATGGTGACGTGTATTTAAGCCACTGATAGCCGCTTGCGTAAACCCGTGAGCCCACTGAAAGATCAATGTGGGGTGCGACCAGGGCAACCACCCTTGCCTCCGGTTTTGGGGCAGGGGGTTGGGCCTTAAGGATTTCATCCAGCCTGCTTTTCAGGTCCGCGGGTTTATCAGGATATGACCGTCCGGAATGGGAACATGGTCTGGCGGTTTTCGCAGCAAACCGGGCCACAATATTCTCCCTGGCGTGTTCATATTTTTTCGTATCAAGGAGAAATGATTCATCCAGATGGGCCAGCAGGGCTTCCACCTCGTCCGACCCAACCAGGACACCACCCTTTTGCCTTATAAGGGCCATCTGAATATCCCGGAAGGTATTAGTTCCGTCCAGAAGGGTCATAAACTCGTAAAGTGGCCAGGGCACGGCCTTGCCTTCTTCAACCAGGCCAAGCTGGTCTCTGACAAGGACGAACTGGCTATTACCCTGGCGAATCGGAAAAAATTCCAGATCCCTTCTTATTCTGGGGTTTTTATTGGCTTTCATTTTTCCAGGTAAAGAAAAAGCAGGAAGAAGAATTTTAGAAGCGGTAGGTTATGAGTCCATGGGATGTGTCATAAGGTGAAACGCTGACCTGGACGCGGTCCCCAACCATGACCTTAATACGGTGTTTTTTCATTCTCCCGGAAAGTACACCCCGTACAGTGATGTCATTTTCACATTCAATGCTCATGTTGCCTCCACCAAGCACCTTTTTGACCACACCCTCCAATTGTATTAGATCTTTTCTACTCAAAATACTCCTTTCTCAACTCTACAGCCTGATCGAATTTTTTTCAACCATATCATTTTATGGAATAATGTCAACTAAATGGTCACATTTTCAGCGGTGACGTATACTTTCCCCTTCACCCCGGCCGTCTCTCACCCAGGATATGGAATTAACGTATTTAAATCATTACAATAAATGTCCTCCTCCTTAAAGAGGGAAGGCAGAGGCAAGGGTGAAAATACCGCCATGGCCCTGCAATGGCATCTGGTGGTTCTGCCGTGTTCAACAGGTTTTTTCGTGACGTTCGGTTTTTGTTATTGTATCATTAATATAAAAATCGTAACTCAGGTTCTGGGTTCACGGTTGGTCGCTTTGCGCTCTTCATATTTCTTGACATAGTTGATGAACCTATGAACGGCAGCAGTTACGCG
>JBARSG010000355.1:0-1639 GCA_049644625.1 Desulfobacterales bacterium
CTGTCGAGCACATCTTCAATTGCATCGATCATAACCGGTGGACCGCAGAGATAATATTCAATTTCGGTTGGATCTTCATGTTGGCTGAGGTAATGGTCATGCACACACTGATGAATATAACCGGTCATTCCTTCCCAGTGATCCTCGGGTTTGGGCTGGGACAGGGCGATAAAAAATGAAAAGTTCTCAAACTCTTTTTCCAGGTCCATGAACTCCTGTTCAAAAAACAGTTCCAGTTTTGATCTTGCCCCGTACCAGAAGGTAATTTTCCGTTTTGTTTTCAATGTGGTTAGCTGGTGAAGAATGTGACTTCTCAGGGGCGCCATTCCGGCGCCGCCACCGATAAAGCACATCTCTCTGTCTGTTGTTTTTGCCAAGAACTGTCCGTAAGGTCCGCTCAAGGTGACACGATCTCCCGGTTTTAGATTGAAAATATAGGATGATCCTGCTCCGGGGGGCGCTTCCGGATGACCGGGCGGGGGAGTGGAAATCCGGATCGTGAATCGCAGCATATCCGGTTCGCTGGGCGGATTTGACAGGGAATACGCTCGAAAAATCGGTTCTTCTGTTTTAGAACGAAGTCCCCAAAGGTTGAAGGCATCCCAGTCCGGTCTGAATCGTTCGGCAACCCGGACTCTGAATTGGGAAAATGAGAGTTCGTATTGGGGAATATCGATCTGAATGAATGCACCGGCTTGAAATTCGAGCTTTTCACCGGGATCGAGTTTCAGCACCAGCTCCTTTATAAAGGTTGATACGTTTTCGTTTGATACCACGGTGGCGTTGTATTTTTTGGCGTTAAATATTTCTCCCGGCAGCCGGATTTTCAAGTCTTCCTTTACTTTTACCTGGCAGGACAGGCGGACATTCTCTTTTTTCTCTCTTCGGGTGAGGTGGGCAAGCTCAGTGGGAAGAATGCCTCTTGCACCTTCTTCCACCACGCATTTGCACGTTCCGCAGGACCCGCCGCCGCCGCAAGCCGATGGAAGAAAAATTTTATTTTCGGCCAACGCAGATAAAAGTGTGGTTCCGCCCTGAACCTTCAGGCTTTTTTCCTCGTCGTCATTGATGACAATCATGCAGTCACCCTTTTTAACCACCTTGGCTTCCACCAGTAAAAGCAGACCCACCAGGATAAATATGACCGATCCAAATACCGTGATGCTGATAAGAAAAATCAATGAAAGTTCCTTGTGTTAACGCGTGTTCCCGGAAAATGTTACTTAAGAGCGAAAGGACTGCTATAATGTAATCCCTGAAAACAACATAAACGCCATGGCCATGAGGCCCGCAATAATCATACTGATGCCAAAACCCTCAAGACCTGCAGGGACATCCGCATATCTCAATTTTTTTCGTATCCCGGCCATGGTCACAATGGCAAGCATCCAGCCCATGCCTGAACTTGCTCCAAAGACAACGGATTCGACAAAATTATAATTTCGTTCGACCATGAACAGAGAAGTACCCAGAATCGCGCAGTTTACGGCAATCAAAGGAAGAAAAACACCCAGCGCAGTATACAGCGGCGGTGAATACCGGTCGATAATCATTTCCAAAGCTTGAACAATGGCGGCGATCACGGCAATAAAAATAATAAACTTCAAAAAACCGAGATCAACGCCCGGCAGTCCCGCCC
>JBARSG010000356.1:0-3018 GCA_049644625.1 Desulfobacterales bacterium
TGGGGGTCGGACCAAGCTAAGTATTTGATATATTTCTAATATGATCGGACCAAGAGGGGTTGGGGTCGGACCAAGATAACTTATTGTAATCCTTGGTAACTTAGTATCAACTCAATAAATAGGGGTAAGAGCGCCCCCGATACGAATTAGCTTGTAAAAATTTTTAAAAAAAGTTCACATTCGCCTTGCGTTCCGCTTCCTGGTGCTATATAGTATCAGGTATGGAAATCATCGCAACATATCGCGGTCGTAATGTCAGTGAATCGGATATCGCGGTTATCAAGGAAATCATAGCGGCCCATCCCGAGGGCAGCAGACGCTTCATTTCACAGGAGGTTTGCAGGGCATGGAACTGGCAACAAGCAAATGGCGCACTCAAAGACATGGTATGCCGCAGTCTGCTTTTGTTGTTGCAATCAGAAGGTCTTGTCAAATTACCGCCTCCCAAGTGTAAACTTCCTAATCCGCTTGCCAATCGTAGAAAACCTGTCAAAATAGAGGTTGACAGAACCCCGATACAATGCCCCATTAATGAACTTTTTCCTATCCATCTTAAACAAGTACGCAGAACCCGGTTAGAAAAACTTTTTAACAGCCTGATCAGTGAACACCACTATCTTGGATACACCCAACCTGTTGGAGAACATCTCAAGTATATCGCCTTTTCCGATGACCGTCCTATTGCCTGTTTGGCCTGGAGTTCGGCGCCATGGTACATAGGGGCCAGGGATCGATTTATCGGCTGGTCACCGCAAACCCGTCAAAATAATCTCTGCCTGATCATTAATAACACTCGCTTCCTGGTGTTGCCATGGGTTGAGGTCTCTCATCTGGCCTCCCATTTATTGGCCTTAAATCGTCGTCGTGTATCAGAAGACTGGAATCTTATTTACAACCATCCAGTATACTTGCTGGAAACCTTTGTGGATACCGAGAGATTCCAGGGCACCTGCTACAAAGCAGACAACTGGATCTATGTTGGAAAAACCACCGGCCGGGGCAAGCTCAGCAAGTCCAGCAAACCTACCCTTTCAAAAAAGGCCGTTTATGTCTACCCGCTGACCAAAGACTTCTGCGATAGGCTTAATACACAGGGCCCTGCGGCCTTTCATAAGGAGGCAGGGCAGTGCTAAACGATCTGGATATCAACAACATCAGGAACCTTGATGACTCTCTTGATTACATCCGCAAACTGCTCAACCTTGTCGAAACCCTTAGCCAGGAAAACCGGGAACTTAAACGCCAAATTCAGGAACTACGAGATGAGAATAACCGTCTTAAGGGCGAACAGGGAAAGCCAAAGGTTAAGCCAAGCAAGAAAAACCCTGGCCAATATTCTTCTGAAAAAGAGCGGAAAAAGCCAAAAAAACGAAAGAAGCGCAGCAAAAAGGACCGCATCAAAACCCACGATAACCGAATATGCTATGTAGACAAATCACTTCTCCCCAAAGATGCCCAGTTCAAGGGCTATGACCCTGTCGTAGTCCAGGACATCAAATTTGAAGCCCACAATACCTTGTTCTTAAAAGAAAAATACTATTCCCCTTCCCTCAGCAAGTCCTACCTTGCCTCCTTACCACCTGGCTACAAGGGAGAATTTGGCCCCGGACTCAAGACCCTGTCACTCAAGCTATACTTTGACACCAACGTAACCCAGCTCAAGATTTTGGACCTCCTCGACGATGCTGAAATCAAAATATCGGCAGGACAACTCTCCAACTTCTTGATAAAAGATCATGATGTCTTCCACGAAGAAAAGGACGCTTTATACGAAGCCGGACTTAAAAGCAGCCCCTGGCATCACATAGATGACACCTCAACCAGGGTCAACGGCCAAAACCAATATTGCCAAATCCTGTGCAATCCCCTTTATACTGCCTACTTCACAACAGAGAATAAAACCCGATTGACTGTGATAGACGTGCTAAGGAACTTCACAGATCGCACCTTCCTGCTCAATAGTGAAATGTTCAGCTATGTTGAGCTCTTCAAATTGCCCACCTCGGTTGTGCAACAGTTGAAATCCTTCCCCAAAGACCTCCAACTTGGGGAAGAGGAATTCTTAAGCCTCCTGCACGAACGTCTACCCAACCTGGGACCTCAGCAGCGTAGCCATGTAGTGGATGCAGCTGCCGTGGCAGCCTACCACGCCCAGATGGAGTTTCCTGTGGTTCGCTTGCTCATTTGTGATGATGCTCCACAGTTTAAGCTGATTACAAAAGAGCTGGCTCTGTGCTGGGTTCATGATGGCCGGCTCTACAAGAAACTCGACCCCTGTGTAGCGTACCATCGCCAGCTTTTGGACTCTTTCCTGGATAAATACTGGGATTTCTACAAACAGTTGCTCAAATATCAACAACACCCCACAACCGATGAACACACCCGGTTAGATAATGAGTTTGACAAGCTTTTCTCCACTGTGACCCGATATTACGCCTTGGACCAGCGTATTGCCAAAACCATGAATAAAAAACCCTCCATGCTGATTGTCCTTGATCATCCGGAAATCCCACTACATAATAACCCGGCAGAACTGGGAGCACGAAAGAGGGTTCGCAAACGGGTGGTCAGCTTCGGCACTCGGACCGACGATGGAACTAAAGCCTGGGATACCTTTATGTCACTGTCAGCCACAGCCAAAAAACTCGGCATAAATTTTTACTCCTACATCTATGATCGAATCTCTGGGACCCTTAAAATACCAAATCTGGCCGATGTGATCGCTCAAAGAGCAAAAGAGCTTGATTTGGCTGCCTCCTGGGACACGTCCCCGTAAAAAGTATCCCCTAATGATATGCAGCATTCGAATATACTCTTCAGCACTCACTACGTTTCTATGGCCAACTGAAAAGTTATCTGTAGGACACATCCTTTATTTTCATTAGCGGATAGCGCACACCCTTGTTCTTAGCTCATTGACGTTTCCCCTATTTATTGAGATAATACCTTTCTATCAACTTAAACATGCCTTACTCTGACAGTGAAAACAAGGAGGTGTCATATGGTTAGATTATTTAT
>JBARSG010000357.1:0-1853 GCA_049644625.1 Desulfobacterales bacterium
TTAAAAATTATTTCAACCTGTGGCCGTTTTCGTATTAGTACCTAACTCGGACAAGCCCGCCCTCCTGCCAAGCGGAGCAAGGCGGACGGGCCGGAACCAAAAATATTTGCCAGGCACTAAGACACAAAGGCACAAGGAAGGGGTATGTATTATAAACCTTTATCAAAAATGGCATTAAAAGAATTATATTATAATCTTTGGTGTCTTTGTGTCTTTGTGGCTGAACGTTTACTTGATTTGTTATTTTCGGTTTGTACGGTTTATAAAAAGGAGGTGATAAAAGCAAGAATTTGGCAGAAACCCGATGAAAATGATACTCTCATAAGAAGGGGGGAAAGAAATTATGTTCGCTAAAAATATGTGGTCAAAGTTTATAATATCACTATTCGTTGTGGCCCTTGTTGTTGGATTTTCTCCCATGGCCGGAGCCGCAACAATTAAGGTGGGATCGCTCAATGACATGACCGGGGCAACGTCGGATGTGGGCAAGGATTATGCCCTGGGCATTGCAGAAGCCATTCATTATGTAAATGATAATGGAGGGATAAACGGCAAGCAGGTCAAGCTGTATCAGTTTGATTACGGTTACCGTGTTCCTGAAGCGCTTACCAAGTATAAGCTTTTCAAAAGACTTAAATGCGTGACCGTTCTGGGCTGGGGGACCGGTGATACCGAGGCGCTGTCACCTACTATAACCAAGGACAAGATCCCTTATGTGTCTGCCTCATACTCAGCTCATCTGACTAATCCTAAAAAGACACCTTTTAATCTCTTCTTTGCAACCGATTATTCAAGCAACGCCAGGGCTGCAATTACGGCCTGGTTTGACAAGAAATGGCCGAAACATCCGGATTACGGGAAAAGGAAACCGCGTTTTCTTTGTTCTTACATGTTTGCATCTCCTTACTGCAGTGCACCCATCAAGGCCATCAAGGATCAGGCTGAGCTACTCGGCTTTGAACTTGGCCCGGATCAATCTGTTTCTCTATTTGCCATTGATACCAAGAGCCAAATTCTGGCTATGAAGGATTTCAAACCGGATCTCGTCTGGCATGGGAACACAACCATGTCGGTGGCAGCCACAGTGCGAGATGCCTATTCTCTGGGACTGGGCGCAGATCATATTGTGAATAACTGGGGATTTGATGAAAATTTGCCCCGCTTGGCCGGTAAGGCGTCCGAAGGCGTTATTGGCGCTGCGGTCTGTGCGTTCTTCGGTGAAGATGTGCCGCTTATGGACAAGGTTGTTGAGTATGCAAAAAAATACAATCCTGGCGTATCTCTTGAGAAACGTCTCATTCGGACGGTACAGGGATGGGGTGCTGTGCTCATTTTATGGGAAGCATTAAAGCGGGCGGATAAAGCCGGAGACTTAAGCGGTGAGAGCATCCTGAGAAACGGTTTTGAAACAATGAAAAATTTTGACATCGGTCTGGGTGCGGCGCCTGTTAACTATACGGCTGCGGATCACCGTGTCGCAGGAATTGTGCCGATCTATGAAATCAAGGACGGCAAATTTCAGATCGTTGAAAAAGTCGATCTTAAGAGCCGCTGGCCGAAGAAATGGGCCAACGAGTGGCTCGGATGGTAAAAAGGAGGTCTTTAGGCTTTGTCCAATGAGGAAATGATCTTAAAGATCAACAATATTGAGGTCAAGTATCACGAGGTTATTCTGGTGATAAAAGGCGTCTCCATTGAGGTTCCTAAAGGTGGCATTGTGGCCCTTTTGGGGGCCAATGGGGCTGGGAAGAGTACGACCTTAAAGGCCGTCTCCGGACTTTTGCGACACGAAGACGGGGAGGTGACCGATGGGTCGATTGAATTCATGGGTCAGCGTATAGATAAATTAGGCG
>JBARSG010000358.1:0-7304 GCA_049644625.1 Desulfobacterales bacterium
GGCTTTGATTATCCCCAGAGGGGATTTGCTTTGTTGGAAGTTCATTGCCATATGGCACAAATATAGGCGGGTTAATTTGTAATTTGGTGCTTGTAATTTGTGATTTTAGACACAAAACTCCAAGGCAGAGCTATCTATCTCTGACCTGGCCCAGAGGACCAGGTTTTCAATGTAAAAATAATAAAGGAGGTATGCCATGAAAAGACTATTAAAATGGGGAATTATCGTAATTGCAAGCTTGGTGGTGATCATCATCGCAGCCATTTTGATCATTCCCAGGGTTGTGGATGTTCAAAAATACAAGACCGAGCTTGAGAAAAAAATTGCCCAAGCTTCCGGACGTCCCTTTTCCATCGGTGATGATCTTCGTCTTTCTGTTTTTCCCTGGGCCGGCATCTCGTTCTCTGATTTTCAGTTAGGCAATGTTAAGGGATTCGAAGAAAAGGACTTTGTAAAGGTTAAATCCTTTGAAGCCAGAATCAAACTCCTCCCTTTGTTATCTAAAGATATCCAAGTTAAAAAGTTTATCTTAAATGAACCCCGCATGGTTTTGGTAAAAAACAAAGGCGGTCGTGTAAACTGGGAGCTGCCCAAAAAAACCGCCCAACCAAAAAAGGACGAAAAAATACCGGTTGGAAAAATTTCTGAGACGGGTCTACCGATTAGTGCTCTATGGGTTGGAGATTTTTCCATAAAAAATGGGGAGGTTCTGTGGATTGACCATGTAGCGGGTACACGTAAACAAGTGTCAGATATCAATCTAACCCTGCAAGAGGTATCGCTGGATCGGCCCGTGCAGCTTAAATTTTCTGCCGTTCTGGACAAACAACCGTTGTCCATTCAAGGATCTGTCGGACCGGTGAGCAAAGGTTTCCAAGAGGGATCCGTTTCCATGGATTTATCGTTAACGGCTCTAAATGAGTTAACCCTTCGGCTCAAGGGAGCCCTCGAAAATCTGGCGGTTAGCCCCGGCGTTGAGCTGGATCTGGATGTGGCTGAATTTTCACCTCGTAAAATAGCGGCAGCCTTGGGACAGACGTTTCCCATCCAAACGGCCGATCCTCACGTTTTGAATCGCATGACCCTCAACGCCCATATCAAAGCAGACTCGAAAAAACTGTCGGTCTCCAACGGCATCCTGGGTCTGGATGAATCCAAGCTGAATTTTTCCATGAAAGCCACTGATTTTTCCAAACCTGATGTGAAATTTGATCTGGATCTGAATCAGATTAACCTGGATCGATATTTACCTCCAAAATCCGACAAGAAATCGTCCGCAAAACAACAGGATCAAGAGACCAAATCTAAAAAAATGGAAATGAGCAAAGAATCTGCCCCCGGACCGATAAAAAAGACGGATTACACACCCCTGCGCCGACTAATCCTGGATGGGCAACTGAAAATCCATACGCTCATTGCAAATAAAGCAAAAATTCAAGATGTAATCCTGAAAATCCATGCAAAAAACGGGATATTCAACCTGGATCCCCTGAAATTAAATATGTATCAGGGAAATGTGTCCGGCAAAGCCACGCTCAACGTGACCAAAGATGTGCCCGAGAGTAATATAAGCCTGATCGTCAACAAAGTTGAGTCCGGTCCGTTACTGAGGGACGTTTTGGATAAGGATATTTTGGAAGGTGTTATGCAGGCAAACGTAATCTTGGCGATGGCCGGCGTCGATTCCGCGGTATTCAAAAAAACGTTGAATGGCAAGGGCGAATTGTTGTTCAACGACGGCGCCATAAAAGGCATTGATCTTGCCGGAATGGTCCGAAATGTCCAGGCTGCGTTTGGTCTTGCAGAAAAATCAGATCAGAAACCTAAGACGGATTTTGCGGAACTTAAAGCTCCCTTTACCATCGCCAATGGGGTGCTGAATACACCGGAAACCAGTCTTAAGTCACCGTTGCTGCGAGTCATTGCAAACGGAAATGCCGATCTCGTAAAAGAAACTTTAGATTTCCGGGTAGAGCCCAGGGTCGTCGGCACGATCAAGGGACAGGGGGATGAAAAGCAGCGTTCCGGAATCATGGTCCCGGTGTTGGTAACAGGAAATTTCTCTTCTCCAAAATTTCGACCGGATTTAAAAAGCGTTGCCAAACAACAACTCCAAGAAAAAGTCTTAGAATCAGAAAAGGTCAAAAAAATATTGGAGAAAGGGGAGCTGAAGCACCTTCAAGAAACAACCAAAGGCCTGCTAAAAGGATTGCTTGGCCAGTAGTCCCAAGCGGTTTGTATTGATAATTGAACGTCTTGGAAATTCTGCAACTTGAAGAAATCACAGGCTTATTAATGACAACCTGTTTGTGCCATTACTCCATTATTCCGATTGGTGCGAAGCCCATAAGTTGTAGGATTTCTGTAAAAAGCATGGTCGTCAATGATTCATATGCGGCTTTTCTGACGTATTATTTTTTTTCTTAAAAGGATATGTTATCAATATTTTGGTCCCTTTCATCGGGCGTGATTGAATCGTCATTCGACCTTGAAGCAGGTTGACTCTTTCTTTCATGCTTCGAAGTCCCATCCGCTTCTCTTTATCTAATTTGAGTTCCCGGGCCTTTACATCAAAACCTTTGCCGTCGTCTTCAATGCGAAGGATGATATTCGGGGACGATCCCACCATTTTAATGGTCGCCCGTGTGGCATGGGCGTGTTTACGGATATTGTTCAGGCCTTCTTGAACCAAACGGTAAAAATGGATTTCAGTATTGGAATCAAAAATCAACTTATGTATACCGACCGATTGAAAGTCCACTTTCAATCCACTATTTTTTGAAAACTCTTCACAATATATCTCAAGCGCCTTCACAAGGCCCATCTCATCCAAAGCAGGCGGCCGTAAATCATAGGCCAGATTCCGAACAGCTGTGATTGTCTGGTTGATAAGATTGGAATATTTTGCCATCTTCACCTTTAATTCATGAGGTATTGCCGGTTGATCGTCGAAAATCAGATCACAGCCGATTTTCAGTGTAGAAAGGTTTTGGGCGATGCTGTCATGCAGCTCATAAGAAATCATCCGCCGTTCATGCTCCTGGGCTTGCATCAGCATTTGAGAAAGATTGAAAACAAGATCTTCGGCCCGCTTGAGCTCGGTAATATCCATCGCCGCCACAATAACCCCTTTGGATAAATCAGACGGATCCAGAGCGCTTCCCTGAAGAAAGCATTGAATTTTTCTACCACCCTTGGTCACCCACCGTGTCTCCAAATTTCCGACTCCCTTTTCCTCAATTTCGGAGTAAAACTCGTGACCCACACGTTTATACTCCTCAGCATCCGAATAAAGCACTTTGGTGCTTTTCCCGACCAGGGAACCCTCTTCGTAACCCCAAATTCGGTCCATGGCTCTGTTGGCCTGATCTATTCTCCGATTTCGGACCAAACCAATCCCCACCGGAGAAGCAGCGAGGATCGCCTTCATGATCTGCTCCCTCTCCACCAGCTCCTCCTCCGCCCGTTTACGCTCTTCTATTTGCCGTCTGAGTTCCTTGTTAGCCTTTACCAGTTCGGCAGTTCGCTCTTTAACCCGTTGCTCCAGCTTGTTGTGAGCGTTGCGCAGCTCTTCCTCAGCCTGTTTGCGCTCGGTAATGTCCAATGTCAACTCAATCGCGCCCACAATTTTACCGGTTGCATCCTGCACGGGATAGCCCCGGATAAACCAGGCTCTACCGTCAGGCGTGTATTTTTCTGTCTCTTCGGGTTTACCCGTTCTCATGGCTTTCCTGAGTGGACAATCCGGACAGGGATCGGTGCGCCGCGGCCATATCTCATAACAAAAACGCCCTAATAGTTGCTCTCGCGTCAAATTTACTGATTCACAGGCAGCCCGATTGGCCCATAGAATTCTCATTTCAGTGTCTTGATATATAACATGCTCTACCAGGCTCCTGAGAATTATCTCTTTTTCTTGTTCAAACTCCTGTAGCGGCTCCTGAGCCCTCTTGTGCTCAAAAGCTGCTTTTTCGAGTTCTTTAACCCTTTGTTTCAATTTTTCATGGGTCGGCTTTGTAGCCATTTAGATTATCCTCCGATGAGCATTAAATAAAAAAAGTCCCGATTACAGATATTTTTGTAAAAAATCAAGAACATTTGTAAATATATACAATTCGGATACTACTTAAGAATTTATCAGTGTCTAAAAGGATCTACTATCGTTTAGAAGGATTAAACTCTATTCGATTTTTTTATACCTGCCAATCTTTTCAGGTCTTCGACAATCAAGTAAAATGCCGGCACCAGAATCAGGGTAATCAGCGTCGCAAACAGGATGCCGTACCCTAAAGAAAGGGCCATGGGGATCAAAAAGCGGGCTTGGCGAGATGTTTCAAAGATCATCGGCGACAGGCCGCCGAAAGTGGTCAGGGTGGTCAAAATAATCGGCCGAAACCGGTGAATACCCGCCTGATGAACGGCGTCGCGCCGGCTCATTCCGGTCCGCTCCTTGCGATTGGCAAAATTGATCAGCAACAGCGAATCATTGACCACCACTCCGCACAGCGCCACCACACCGAACATGCTCAGTACGCTCAGGCTGTAGCCCATGATCAGATGCCCGATCACAGCCCCCACGATGCCAAAAGGAATGGCCGTCATAATGATCAGGGGCTGGATATAGCTGTTCAGCGGAACGGCCAACAGTCCATATATAACGATAAGTGCCGCCAAAAGTCCTCGCATAAGGCTCTGCATGCTTTCACGTTGGTCGGCCTGACGGCCTTCAAAACTAAAGGTCAGACCGGGATATTTCTTCTGCAATGCCGGCAGGGTTTCAGACTTTAGCGATTCCAAAACCTGGCCGGCCTGGCTTCGGGGCCGGACATCGGCTTCCACCGATACGATCCGGCGTCCGTCCCGACGGTTGATATCGGTGTAAGCCCGTCCCCGGTTTATGGTTAAGGCACCACGCAAGGGAATTTCGCTTCCGGTCGGGGTTCGTAATATCATTTCTTCAAGATTATATTCGGAAACCCGTTCGTTTTTGGGGAGTCTGACCATAACCTTTACTTCATTACGTCCCCGCTGCTGCCGCAATGCTTCCGCGCCATAGTAAGCATGCCGGATCTGTCTGGCCACCTCCTTGGATCTTAATCCGAGACTTCGGGCTTCGGATTTGATCTGGAAATCGATCTGCTGTTTGCCGGGTGCGAAACCGTCATTGATATCTTTTACATTGGGGTAGAATCCCAGGGCTTCGGCAACCTCGGCAGCAGCCTGTTCCAGCGGGCTGATATCTTTATGGCTGAGTTCTAAGGTAATGGCTGCTCCGCGGCCGGGCCCACCGGCATCGGATTCAAATAAAATTGATTCCAAGCCCGGAATAACCCCCACCCGTTCCCTCCAGCGTTCCGTTATTTGCGCGGTCGACATGGGGCGCTTATCCGGCGGAGTCAGGTAGATACGGACCTGGGCCCTGTTGTCATTGATATTGGCGAAGATTCCTTCCATGAGTGTTTTTCCGCCGTTTTCGGCCACAACCTCCTGGGCGGCGCGGACCAGAATCTGTTGCACCTTTTCGGTTTTTTCAAAAGCGGTTCCAAAGGGCAGCGTGGCCGTGACCATGGCGTAATCAGATTCGATCTTGGGAAACAGTTCAAATCCCAAGCGCCCGCTCTTCACATAGCCCACCGTAATCAATAAAATAGCAATGCCCAGGGACATGGTCACATATCGCCAGCGCAGGGCCAACTTCAGTAAGGGACCGTATCGATGGACAACCAGACGGACAAAGGCCTTGCTGAATCGCTGCTGCCGGACGTAAATCCAGCCGAAGAACCCTTTCTCCGTCGGTCTCTGATGGCCGACATGGGCCGGGAGAATAAAAAAGCATTCAATCAGTGAAATCACAAACACGCTGATTACGACCACGGGAATTTGTTTGAAAATCTTCCCTAAGATGCCGGGAACGAAGAACATGGGAACAAAAGCCACCATATTGGTCAGTACGCCGAAGGTAACCGGCATGGCGATTTCTTTGGTTCCCGAAACAGCGGCTTCCATCCACGGGACACCGCGCTGGTGATGATGATAGACGTTTTCCCCGACCACGATGGCATCGTCCACCACGATACCTAAGGTGACAATAAACGCGAACATTGAAACCATGTTGATGCTGACATCCATGGCCGGCAACAGTAAAAGAGAACCTAAAAAAGAGATAGGAATGCCTAAAGCCACCCAGAAAGCAAGCCGCGCTTCCAGAAACAATGCCAGTAAGATAAACACCAGTCCCAACCCAATACATCCGTTTTTGATCAACAGCGCCATACGCTGGCGATAGATATCCGACCGATCATTGCGAAGAACAATCGACATCCCGGGAGGCAACTCCTGATTGACTTCAGCCACAACGTGTTTAACGGCATTGGATACCGAAACAGGTGTTTGATCGCCGACCCGGAAGACCTCGATCATCACGGTAGATTTGCCGTTATAAGTGGCGGCATTGTCGGTTTCTTCGAACCCGTCCTTTATATCAGCGATATCCTCAAGCAGGACTTGGGTTCCGTCGTTGGCCGTAATAATCGGAATCTTTCCGAATTCATGCCCGTAATCCTTGCGTTCCTTAACCCGCACCAGGACATCGCCCCCCGGAGTTTTGACGGCGCCGCCGGGAAGCTCCACGGATGTCCTGCGGATCAGCATGGCAACTTCCTCAAGGGTAAGGTTATAGGTCCGCAGGGTGTCCTGAGGAATTTCGACGCTGATCTCATAGTTGCGCACACCTGTCAGCTCCACCTGGGTGATGTCCGGCTGCTGAATCAATCGATCCCGCAAGTATTCCGCATATTCACGCAAAACCCCCTCGCTCTGGTCTCCATAAAGCGCCAGGGAAACCACATAACGCTTTCTGGAAACGATCACCACCTGTGGTTCTTCAGCTTCTTCCGGGAAGGACCTAATCCGGTCCACCTCGCTCTGAATGTCCTGGGTCAGTTTTTGCAGATTTTCGCCTTCTATCATCTCTACGGTAACCGTTCCGGAACCTTCTCTGGCAGACGCGCGTACTTCATTGACACCTTCCAGCCCCTGAACAGCTTCCTCTATGGCCAAAATGATACCCCTTTCCACTTCCTGGGGGCTGGCACCGGGATAGGGAACGGTTATTCGGACCAGATCCAGTTCAAAATAAGGAAAAATTTCCTTCTTGATCCGGATGCCCAAATAGAGTCCTCCAAGCAAAAGTATCAGCATGACAAGGTTGGCCGTTACGGAATGACCGGCCATCCAGGCAATCGCCCCTTTTTTTTCGGAATCATTTTGCGGCAGGCTGATCATACGAGGAACTCCTATCCCTT
>JBARSG010000359.1:0-1687 GCA_049644625.1 Desulfobacterales bacterium
CAATGTCACTAACCTTACCCAGGTACATCTGAGTTGTCGAAAGGTTTGCGTGCCGGAGGATTATTTTGCTGACAATTTCAATTGGAACGCCGGCACGGGATGCATATGTGGCAGCATGACGCCTTAAATCATGTGGCCGAAGACGAACACCAACCATTTCACCGGCCTTTTTCACCATAAACCTTGCTGCCTCATAAGATATAGGAAATATCCTCTTGTTTGATTCAATGTTGTTTGACCTAATGTATTCCCTTAGCCGATCTGCAATTTTCTGAGTTACAAATATAAATTCTTGTTCACGGCCACTTTTCGGATCTCTGAGGAGTAATTTTTTGCCAGCTATATCATCTGGCGTCAGTTTCAACACTTCACCGATCCGCATACCACCCCTTGCCATTAATTCCAAAATCAGCCGGTTCCGGGGTTTGGTGGTTCGGAAAATAACCTCATCAATTGTTTCCTTTTCAAAACTATCCCAGTGAACAGGCGTATTGGTTTTGTAAAGTTTTTTCAGTAGTTGATTGGCACAGGGGTTTTGTATGCGTTCGTCAATATTGGTTCCAATGAAATTGAAAAATGCAGCCAGATGGGAATATCGGGTTCGTTTGGTTTGCTGCTTTCTGCCATCTGTGATTTTATTTAGAAAGGCGAGAATGTTTTCTGAGGAAACCTCTTCCAGATCTTTGTCACCAAAGATCAAACCAAATTTTGTAAGAATCGATTCATATGATCTTATGGTGTTTGGTTTAGAGTAGCTTCGGTGATAGTCCAAACAGATTTGTATGGCTTTCGATACTTTCATAACCTGCCTCCTTTGTTTAAAAGTTACCTAAAAAAACCTAGCCAGAGGTAAGGCTATGATATCTTTTCGATATATTCTATGATTTACGGAAAATATGCTTTTGAGATATGTATAAATGAAAAGAAAATATTTATGAAGATGAAAACGTGCGATCGATAGCAGAAATCTGCAAATGGTTAAGGTTGGAATATATGCAAGGAAAAGTCCCCAATATGAATTGATAAAGTGAAACAAAGATCCAGAGATTAAAAATAAAATTGCGCAGAATAAATAGCGCAAACTATCAATTCATTAAAAAGGCGGTTTCTTTCCCAGGCAGTATGGTCGCCAGTAACAGTCTAATTGGTCACAATATCCCTCTGTCCTGCGGAAACAATCAAAATTTCCCTCAAGAAGCTGAATGCTTCTAATCAGAGCTGTGATATCAAGGAAATCATTTTCAATACATTGTTTATTGGTGTTAATGGATACGTTGCCTGTCTTTACAGGGGAGATATATAAGCAATCTTGATCTTGCATGGTTTGTACCTAATCATTTAGGTTATCGGAAATCGAATAGAGGTTTTCCTATTATTTTTGGAACGTTATTCTTTCTATCACGAGTTATATTCAATTTGTCCATAGAGAGAGGCCTTCATTTTTATGGGGGGGGAATCCTATGAGTAGGAAATTTATCCTACGCAATTGGGGAAAATACCGATAAGGCATGGCTTGTCTATAATGTTCCTTTAAGAGATGGATGTGTGTTCCTTTCCCGCCTTTTATTTATCTTATCGAAGGCGCCTTCAATAGCATGCTTTAACACTTTAAATGAGACCGGTTTACAAAGAAGGCCGTCAAAGCCCATTTTTTCAAGCTTATAAAACTCATCGTCTGTAACAACAC
>JBARSG010000360.1:0-1869 GCA_049644625.1 Desulfobacterales bacterium
TTTATTGATCCCAGCTTCTACAAAGACAAGTTCGGCGTGGAAGGCAAAAAGGTGCTGCTCACATTCGGCTTGCTTTCCCCAAATAAGGGCATTGAAAATGTATTGCAGGCGCTTCCGGCGATCATAAAAAAACACCCTGATGTGGTCTATATTATCCTGGGCGCAACACACCCGTATATTCTAAAGTTGCATGGGGATGCATACCGTATCATGCTGCAGCAGCTCGTGCACAAACTCAATATCGGCGAGCATGTCATTTTTCAAAATCGTTTTGTTGAACTAAAAGAGTTATGTGAGTTTCTCGGCATCGCCGATATCTACTTAACCCCTTATCTTGAAGAAGCCCAGATTACCTCCGGGACCCTCGCCTATGCCATGGGCACAGGCAAAGCCGTCATTTCAACCCCGTACTGGTATGCCACCGAGATGCTTGCCGAAGGCCGGGGCCGAATTGTACCCTTCCGTAATCCGGATGCCATGGCGGAACAAATCATCGGACTTTTGGATAACGATGTCGAACGGCACGCCATGCGCAAAAAAGCCTATACATTCAGTCGTGAAGCGGTTTGGAAGGAAGTATCCCGAAAACACCTCCAGGTTTTCAGTGAAGTGCGGCAAAAACGTACCCGGAAACCGCGTCCCCGGCATTCCTATGTTGAAAACATCAAGGCCATCACGAATTTCGAGCTTCCGGAGATCAAGCTCGATCACCTGAAAGCCTTTACTGATGATACCGGCATCTTGCAACATGCCAACTATACCATCCCCAATCGCACCGATGGCTACTGCACCGATGATAATGCCAGAGCGCTATTGGTTGCCGCCATGGGTCAAAAATACCTGCCAACAAACGGCTTTGGATTTGATTTTCTTAGCGGTCATTATCTCGGATTTCTTCTGTATGCCTATAATGAAAAAAATGGGCGCTTTCGCAATTTCATGACGTATTCACGGCAGTGGATGGAGGAGATCGGGTCCGAGGATGCGCATGGCAGAGCGATCTGGTGCCTTGGTAAATCAGTGGCTTTTCTTGACGATCCCGGGCATCTCGCAATGAGCACAACCCTTTTCAAAAAGGCACTGCGAGCTGTCGAGAATTTTCATTCGCCTCGCGCCATCGCTTTTTGCCTGGTGGGCATGCATGCTTATTTGCATAAATTTTCCGGCGACAGTGATGTGCGCAGGATCCGGGAAATTCTTGCCGAAAGGCTTTTCAATCAGTTTAAAAACAATGCAACAGACGATTGGCCCTGGCTTGAGAACGCTCTAAACTATTCTAACGGCAAACTGCCCCATGCCCTGCTGCTGTCCGGCCACCGGATGCAGCGCAACGACATGATCGATATGGGACTCAACTCCCTCAAGTGGCTGGTTGCCATCCAAACCGAAGACAATCACTTTGTGCCCATCGGCAGCAACGGATGGTATGAAAAAGGCGGACCCAGAGCCCGTTTCGACCAGCAGCCCGTCGAAGCCAATGCCATGATTGAAGCCTGTGTCGAAGCTTTTAATGTTACCCGGGACCAAACATGGTTTGAGAATGCGGTCATGTGCTTTAATTGGTTTCTCGGACACAATGACCTGAATATGCCGCTATATGATCCCAAGACCGGCGGCTGCCGAGATGGGTTGATGGCGGACGGCATCAACCAGAATGAAGGCGCCGAGTCCTCCCTTGCCTGGCTGCTTTCGCTGATGACATTACAGAAGCTCTATGCCGACGAGATTTTAAACCAGCCGTTGTCACAGAAAACCGATTAACAAAAGGATCAGTCATGCACATTGCCATGCTCTCGCCCATTGCCTGGCGCACACCGCCGCGACATTATGGTCCTTGGGAGAGCGTGGCGTCACTCTTGACCGAAGGGC
>JBARSG010000361.1:0-2284 GCA_049644625.1 Desulfobacterales bacterium
GTGAACATCAGGCTGTCAGCCACCGTGTTTCAGTAAAATGAAAAAATCCCCCCCACCCCCTTTGCGAAAGGGGGAGACTTTGATTTCACCCTTTTCAAAAGAAGAGCACCTTGAAGTCAACCTTTTCAAAAGGGGAGTACTTTGAAGTCCCCCTTTTGCAAAGGGGGATTGAGGGGGATTTTGGAGACAAGGGAATTATAATCTAAAATCATCAGGTTAAGCTTGCCTTTAACGTTACCGTTAAATTTCAGAGGGATTTGCGCTGTTCGTAACCTACCTTAATTGCGGACGAAATTTGCCATGCTAAAAAAACTTTACCCCAAAAAGCTGAAGTCGCACCCTGAAATATCAGCAACTTAGCGCATCCGCAAGTGATTTTCCGATTTTTCCACCCCAATTGACGAAATACATCGAAAGTAGTTGCTTTGACTACTAAATATTGTATAATGGTCGCAAAGCATCGCAGGATATAGTGTACTGACGGATATTTTACGGAGGCAAAAACATGGCGACCATTATCAATCCTTTTCTATTTTCGTGGAATGATGTTGAAGCATGTTCAGATTTAGACCGTTTCTACCTGGTACGTGATAATCTGCCCGATGAGAAGATGGTGATGGAACTTGAAGATCGGCGTGGCAAGGGGAGGGATGAGTTTCCAGTTCGCGCGATGTGGAATGCGATAATTGCTGGGGTAGTATTTCAGCATGAATCCATTGAATCTTTGATTCGTGAGTTATCCAGGAATCCGGCATTATTAGAAGCGTGTGGATTTGATATTTTGCCGAGACATAAGAAGCCGGTGGCAGAGCTGAAACGTAATGGGGAAACGGGGCGGATGGAGATAGTATGGTCTGAGGCGGAAGATGCCTATTACTACGTTCCGGACAGTTGGAACTTCTCGAGGTTTTTGAAGAATGTTATAGAACTGGAAGAGAACCAAGGTATGATAAGCAACATGATCCGACAATTGCGTGAAGCTTTAATGGAGGTACTCCCTGATTTTGGGCGTCATTTAGGTTATGATGGCAAGTCGATTAACAGCTATAGTACAGGCCATAAGAATAGGGACACAGGTGAAGCATCTGACATCGATGCAGATTGGGGCAAACATGAAACCAAAGGAATAGACAGCAAAACCGGTAAGCCGTGGACAAAAATAAAGAGCTGGTTCGGATATGGTCTTCATTTAATTGCTGATACCCAGTATGAGATTCCGGTAGCCGCTCATGTAACACCAGCCTCGGGCTCGGAACAAACAGAACTGCGGAGCATGATTAAGGAGACGTTTGACGAAACACCTCAGCTTGGTGAGAGGTGTGATGATTTTGCGGCGGACCGTGGTTTGGACGCTGGTAAAACAAAAGCCTTGTTATTGGACAAATATGGTATTCGACCGGTCATCGATATTCGTGAATTGTGGAGAGAAGAGAAGTCCGAGCCGGGATATGATCCCGAGAAACCGATTACGCGTACCCTTTATCCTGACCGTGTTGATACCATTGTATACACTGAAAAGGGGACAGTTCATTGTATTTGTCCTGCGACAGGAGAACAGCGGGACATGGCATTCTATGGTTTTGAAGCAGACCGTAATACCTTGAAATATCGTTGTCCGGCAGCTGTATATGGTTTTGAATGTAAAGGATGTGGAGAATGTTCAGCTTTAGGGAATGTCAATTCGCAGGGTTACGGTCGAGTCGTCAGAATAAATATCACCAAGGAAGACCGTCGAATTTTCACGCCAATCCCTCATGGCAGTCCGAGTTGGAATCGGGCCTATAATCGTCGATCGTCTTTGGAGAGAATCAATAGCCGCTTAGATAACGATTTCTGTTTTGAAAAACATTACATACGTGGAAAAGCCAAAATGCAAACGAGGGTTGGTTTAGCTACCGCAGTAATGATGGCGATGGCCCTTGGCCATGTAAGGGCTGGCCGCATCAAGCAGATGCGTTCCCTTGTGCAGCCAATAGCTCTCGCCGCCCAATATAACCTGTAATTTCAGTTAGTTATAAAATACAGATTTGGCTTGAAGGGATTGGTGTGTCCAATTATTGGGTTTTTGGGGCAAATCAGTCCATAAACTCATATTTTGCCGCCATTTCGCGCCATCAGGGCTGGTTCCCGTATTTTTCTACCGGCCCGGTGGGCCGCCATGCCGGCAAAAAGAGGTACAGCGCAACTCCCTCTGTTGACATTAAACTGTATTTTAAAATATTAGTATGTTAATAATATGATCACTTAAAGTTCAATTTCATTATCAATTCTCTCTGTTCTTCAT
>JBARSG010000362.1:0-5107 GCA_049644625.1 Desulfobacterales bacterium
ACCTCAGAAGAATTGAATCCGGAAAAGATACTTAAATTATCAGGAGGTTATTGGGAAACTTGTACGCTTCATGCAGGAGTTAAACTCGATGTTTTCACAATTATAGGCAAGGATCATCTTAAGGGGAAAGATGTGGCCGACAAACTTGACGGCGACAAAAGAGGCGTTAAAATGCTTCTCAATGCCCTTTCTGCCATGGACTTTCTGGTGAAAAAAAAAGATATTTATTCCAATACACCGTTGAGTTTAACTTTTCTTTCCAAGCACTCTTCCCGATATATGGGGCACATCATGTTGCACCATCACAATTTGATAGAGTCCTGGAGCCGGCTGGATGTGGCGGTTCGAACCGGCCGTTCGATAAGGCATAGAGTAACTCATACGGATGAAGAACAACGAGAAAATTTTCTTATGGGGATGTTCAATTTGGCCATGAATCTCGCTCCGGTGCTTGCCCCTAAAGTAGATCTTTCCGGTCGGCGGCATTTACTGGATCTGGGCGGCGGCCCCGGGACTTATGCCATCCATTTTTGTATGAACAATCCCCGGCTCAAAGCAACTGTTTATGACATGCCCACCACTCGTCCCTTTGCCGAAAAAACTATTGCTAAATTTAATTTGCAAAACCGGATCGATTTCAAGGATGTGAATTATCTTGAAGAAGACATTGAAGGAATCTATGACGTTGCCTGGCTGTCTCATATTCTCCACGGTGAGGGCACCGAGGACTGCTGTAAAATTATCGGCAAGGCGGTCTCTGCTCTGGAACCTGGGGGAATGATCCTGATCCACGATTTTATTTTAAACGACAGCATGGACGGCCCTCTTTTCCCGGCCCTGTTTTCCCTGAATATGCTCTTGGTAACGCCGTCAGGACAATCCTATTCTGAAAAGCAGATCCGAGACATGCTTTCTGATGCCGGGGTCAGGGAAATACGGCGCATTTTTTTTGACTCACCCAATGATTCGGGAATAATAACCGGTATTGTTTGATGAGGATTAGATTATGAATTATCATCCCATTACCCGTAGACAATCCATAAAAAAGCTTTTTAAAATATCCGGAGGCCTTGCCCTGACCGGCGTAATGACATGGCCATTTCAAAAAACGATTTCGGCCTGGGCCGGATCAACCAATAAAAAATTTATTATAGAGGGGATCGCACAGAATCGTGAATATTCTGTCAGGGCGTTAGCCGGAAAGGTTTTTGAGGCGGCCGGGGGAATACAGAAATTTGTTTCAAAGCAGGATGTAGTGGTGATCAAGCCGAATATCTCCTGGGCAAGCCCCCCCGACCTGGCGGCAACCACCAATCCGGAAGTTCTGGAAGCGGTTGTTGAGCTTTGCCAGGAGGCCGGAGCCAAAAAAGTCAGAATCGCCGATCATACCATCCATGACGCCAGACGCTGTTTTGCCATCACAGGCGCCGGGATGGTGGCGAAAAAAACCGGAGCGGATCTGGTTTATCCACGATCCTCATTGATGCGGAAGATGAAATTACGGGGACACCGTCTGGATGTCTGGCCGGTTTTTTTGCCGCTGGTTGAGGCCGACAAAGTCATCAATCTACCGGTTGCCAAGGTCCATAGCCTTAGCGGTCTGACGCTTGGCATGAAAAACTGGATTGGGGCCGTGGGCGGCAGGAGAAGTGCTCTGCATCAGGATATCCATCTAACCATTGTGGATCTGGCCCAATTTTTCAACCCCACGATCACTCTCATAGATGCCACCCGGATCATGGTTGCTAACGGCCCCTCGGGCGGAAGCCGTTCGGATGTGGCGGTCTCAAATCGCCTTATATTGAGTGATGATCCTGTTGCCGCAGATGCCAAAGCCGCAGGTCTTTTTAATCTTCAGCCTCAGGACATCGGTTTCATTAACCTCGGGGAGAAATGGGGACTTGGCACAACTGAATTTCAAAAACTCCGTCAGCACAAGGTGACCATTTGAAAGCAACCCATTTGGTCTGGATACGACGTGTGAGCCAGGCCTTTTTTTTAATTCTTTTCATTTTTCTCCTAATTGAAAGCCGCCTGCCCCAGGACATTTATCTGGATTATTCCATAGCACTTGACGCTAAACAGGACATCGAGCTGGATTATCCTGTAAAATATTTCTTTCAGCTTGATCCCCTCATATGGATTACATCTCTCATATCAGGGCACCAGTGGATTAAAGGCTTTGGATGGGCTTTAGGGATTGTTGTCCTGACGTTTTTCTTTGGCAGGGTTTTTTGCAGCTTTATCTGTCCATTGGGCACCCTTCATCACATGGTGAGTTATATCAGACCGGCCCTAAAAAAACAACGTATGGCCTCTGCCAACCAAAAACACTCCAGTCAGAGATTCAAATATTTTTTGCTTATTCTATTTCTTATGTCTGCGTTGCTGGGTCTTAATCTCACCGGACTGTTAGACCCCATCTCATTTTTCTTCCGTTCTCTGGCCCTTGCTGTTTTCCCCGGGGTTGGAACCGGGATTAAAGAATTATTGGATCTGACTGCACAAAGCGATATAAAAATCTTGAATTATATAAGCTACGGCGGTGAGGTTCTGGTATCACCCGTTTTCGGGTATGAATATAAAGCCTTCAAATCTGCGTGGTTCATCGGCATTCTTTTTCTATTTATTTTGTTTCTCAACCGTATCCGGCCGCGTTTCTGGTGCCGTACCCTATGTCCTCTGGGTGCGCTTCTTGGAGTCTTTGCCAGATTTAGTATCCTGAGACTGGAAAAAGATCCTGAGAAATGCACGAATTGTAATTTGTGTCTTCTATCATGCCAGGGGGCAGCCTCTCCGGTTCCGGGACAGGAATGGGACGCCTCGGAATGTATGTTCTGCTTTAACTGTTTTAACTCCTGCCCTGAAAATGCCATTGTCTTTAAATTGGGATGGCCGCCGCACGTCAGTAAAAAACCCGATATGGGTCGCCGGGCTGTGTTGGGTGGTTTGGTGGCCGGCCTATCTTTTCCTTTATTAGGAAGGTTGGACGGCAGGTTGCACCATGTATCTGATGCACGTCTGATCAGACCTCCGGGTTCATTGCCCGAAAAGGATTTTTTAAAGCTCTGCCAGCGGTGCGGGCTCTGCATGAAGGTTTGTCCAACAAATGCTATCAACCCTGCACTCACAGAAGCGGGGATGGCCGGGTTCTGGACACCGAATCTCATTATGACCCAAGGCTATTGTGAATATACCTGCACACTTTGCAGTGGGGTTTGTCCTACAGGGGCTATCCGTAAATTATCAGGCAAAGAGAAAATCGAAAGTCCCATCAGGATAGGGTCTGCCTATATAGACCGGGGACGATGCCTCCCATGGTCGGGAAACGGACCCTGCATCGTCTGTGAAGAACACTGCCCAACTTCTCCCAAAGCCATACGCCTTAAAGAAGGGCAGTCTTCTTGGTTACCGGCCGGGAAAGCGGTCAATGTAAAACTGCCTTATGTGGATCTGGAAAGCTGTGTGGGGTGCGGTATCTGTGAATACAAGTGTCCGGTAAAAGGAAACCCCGCCATCCGGGTGATATCGGCCGGAGAATCCAGGTCTGTTGCAAATCAGATTTTGCTAAAGTTATGAAAGTTATAATGGATTGCTAATGCGCAGCTTTCTTTTTGCCCTTCGCAATTTTTTCTTTAGTTTTTGATAAATTTATAAGCGACTTTTTACGAAGCCATTCGTTTTTTAATTGTTGAAAATAAAATTCCATTTTTTTAAAAGTAAGTTTATATCAACATGGGAACGGATAGCACTTTTATGCAAAACGATCAAGCTAAATTAGCATAACCACCGACAACATCCTGAATTATTAGAAAGGAGGATATTATGGATAAACCCATTGATAAGTTTTGGAAGACAAGACTGTACGATCTTAAGAACGCTTTGGATTCAAACAACTTCCAAGCCTTTGTGGCGGAAAATACCGATGAAGCCAAAAAGATTGTACTGGAAAAAATTATACCCGAGACTGCACCCCGAAGCGTTTCATGGGGAGGATCCATCACATTTACTGCTACGGGACTATATGATGCTTTGAAGAAAAGGAGTGATTTAAAAGTGCTGGACACTTTTGAAAAAAAACTGTCTCCTGAAAAAAGTCTGGAGCGCCGCCGGCAGTCACTGCTGGTGGATCTTTTTATCACCGGAAGTAACGCGGTGACCGAGACCGGTCAGCTTGTTAACCTTGATATGATCGGCAACCGTATTGGAGGGATCACTTTCGGTCCGAAACATGTTATTATCCTTGCAGGCCGCAATAAAATTGTCCCTGACCTGGATGCGGCCATGTTCCGTATTAAAAACTATGCCGCTCCGGTCAACACCATGCGTCTGGACAAAAAAACACCGTGCGCCAAAACTTCTTATTGCGAAGAATGCAAAAGCCCTGACCGTATTTGCAATACTTGGACGATTACCGAAAAATCGTTTCCCAAAGGAAGGGTGAAGGTTGTTTTAATTAATGATGACCTGGGATTTTAAACCGAATTCGGATTAAAATAGTTCTCGATTTTGTTTACGATCAATTGGCTTTACATATTATCGAAGTATTTATGCCTTAACATACACGCCAATCCCAGCAGTCCTAATTTTCCCCTGCTTCTTTAAAATCTTAACATTATCGTATATTTTTCTTCTGTTGAAACCCGTCTTTTTCGTCAGTGTAGCCACATCAGTGCCCTTTTTGAATCTTTTAATTATGCCAAAAAGAGTATCGGCCGCTGTTAATTTGGCGATTTTTTTAGCAACGACCTTTTTTACGGGCTTTGCTTTGGCCGTGGCTTTCTTTGCTGATTTTGGTTTCTCAAGTTTCCCGACCTCGACAATCATTTTGTCAACTTTCTTTGATAATGTCTTTAGATCCCTGTTCGCAGCTTGCAGGTTCTTTATTAGATTCTTCATTTCCGGGTTCCTCCTTTCCTTTATACGTTTAATGATCTATCCACCCTTTCAACGCTTTCCCACATGTAAAAAAGGGGATCTTCATTGACTTGATTTGAAGCCTCCGAAATTTGAGTTAATTCAATTAAATACATCAGGAATAAAGAACTGTCAAGAATTCTGTAGTGTTGGAGGATTATGGAAGTGAAGGAATGGTGCCAGACTGTAT
>JBARSG010000363.1:0-2367 GCA_049644625.1 Desulfobacterales bacterium
GCTTTAAGAAGGATGCTCATTCCGCTGCGCTTCATTTGCATCTTTTATTTGCGACGTTACAGATATCTCCAAGGTATTCATATTAAACGATGCATGAAATATGAAAACGATATCTTTAAAACAACTGTGTCTTGATATTTACAGTTCGAGTTTGATATTTATTGGTTTTGTTAAGTTTCATGGCATGGCAAGATACATGTAATCAACCACATCCCCCTTTTCAGCCGTACGCGCCTATCCCGTGGTGTTGATTAATCATCTTCGAATTTAGATAACCATTCTTCATTTATAAAATTCAAGCTTCTCTCTCCCGTCTCAAAATCAAAATCTGCATCTGTTAGTTCAAATCCAAATTTTGCAAGGCAAGCTTTTAAATCCGTTTCAAGCTCATCAAAAATACTAATTTTTGTTATATCGAAGTGTGTGTAAGTAACTTTTAATTCCATTGTTGTCTCCCTGAATCGATTTGAACTTTCTCCCTGATGTTAGCCCAGGAAGCCGGGTAGGGTTTCCGGTGTTCGGCTCCGGTTGCCTATCTCGTGGATCTTTTAGAAAAACATCTTGACATATCATTTTGTGGTCATATAAAAGGTTTTTTCGATAACCTTCTTGGGAATAAATTGCTTTAGCAGCCTGGGTCGTAACCTCCAACTTGTGCGAGAAAATGTAGCCTCCCACTAATGCGGCCCAGGCTTTTTTATGCCATATCGAGAACAAGCCTGGAATCATCCTGGTTATCGTTAATAATTCCACTTGATTTTTTATCTGTTTTTCGATATAATTATACATCTTTTAAGTCAGAGGGGAGGCTAATCCCTCGCACACACCCTTGGAGCCTGTCTTTTTCCAAGGGTTTTTTATTCCCCTTCAGCCGTTGATCGCCTCGTAAAGTTAGTCCGAGTGTACGAGAACGTTTGTTGCGCTTTGTTCGTCGTTTCTGTCAGCCTGAGACCTATGCCGCCCTGCAGTTTAAAAGCTTTATGTCCGAGATAGGCGATCGATAATCTGCAGAATCAGTATTGAAGGAATTGTGATATCGTTTTTCAATATCGGCGAATCCATTTCAAAGGATTTGCCCTTTTCATTTTTATGGTATATGTAATAAGCATGAATTGATTTCAGGTTGAAATTTTGGCAAAAAAACACAACAGCGATTCATGGAGGTCCATCATGAGTGACAGTATTATTTTTTCGCCTTTCCAAGTAAAGAGTTTTACACTTAAAAACCGAATCGGTGTTGCGCCTATGACACGCATGTCCTCTTCTGGAGACAGTATCCCTCGTCAGGATGTTTTTGATTTTTTAATTAGGAGAGCCAAAAATGGAGCTGCTATCGTTTATACCGAAGCGATTGTTACGGATTATGAAAGTGCTCAAGGCTATCCAGGACAGGCGCGAATGGTAACGCAGCGACAGATTGAATCATGGAAACCCGTTGCACGTGCAATCCAAGAAGAGGGGTCTATCGCTATTATGCAAATATTTCATTGTGGACGAATGGCATGGCCAGATATAAATCCGGCAAATCGAGTGATAGCTCCAAGTGCCGTTACTCCTAAACAAATCAATCCGATGACTGGAGAACCTTACCCGGTGCCTGACATCATGACTCAGTTTGACATAGATCATGTGATCGTTGGTTTTGTGGAAACGGCCAAGGGGGCCATTGAAACTGGTTTCGACGGTATAGAAATTCACGGAGCTCATGGTTATCTTATCAATAATTTTTTATCCTCACACTCTAATAAGCGTGAAGATCGTTACGGAGGGTCCGTGGAAAATCGTTTCCGTTTTGCCCATGAAGTGATTCAGGCAGTAAAAGAGATGATTCCTGATGATCGTCTGTTGATCTTTAGAATTTCCAATTGGGGGGTTGCTGACATGGAAGTATCCCTTTTTAATAGCAAGTCTGAATATCAAGAGGTTATTAAGATGTTGTCACAGGAGCCTATCGATGCAATTTCTGTTTCAACTTATAACTACAAGGATAATGCTTTTGGCACTGATCAGAATATGGCGGAAATTACTCGGGAGGTCACTGATTTACCATTAATGATTTGTGGACAGATATATGATCGGACTAGTGCAGAAGATGCACTGAAGAACGCAGATATAGTATTAAGCGCGAAATCCCTTTTATTGAATCCTGACTGGGTGGAAGATATTCGATCAGGAAAGCAGTTACCTCTTTATAAATCAGAGGAAGCTAACGTTGCATACACAGATGAACCTTTACCCTGATTGGGTTTCCTAATATCTGTAAAATGATAATACTTTGCCTTGTTCATCTCAATCTTTGTTCGATTTCGCTTCTCAACAGAGGCAAAACCTTTTTCTGAGCTTTGCCCTTTTCATTTTTTATGGTAT
>JBARSG010000364.1:0-1691 GCA_049644625.1 Desulfobacterales bacterium
CCCTCGTTTTCAATCCTCGAAATAGCGCGCTATGCCTGCGGTTGAAAACTCGCTCGGGCCTTGCCGGAAACCAAAATCTACCATTTCTGGATGAACACTCATTGCGATTGAAAATTGAAGATTGAAAAGCGGAATGTTAAATCACTTTAGTCATTATGAACCCTGCTGTAAATTGATAAGTTTTTCTGAAATTTTCTTTATTCTGTTTTGCATTGCCAGTTTGTTTTTGTTGGCCGTACCTGTAATTATGACGTCGCTTTTTTTGCCCCTTTTAACTATTTCGATGCACACTCTTTGATGGGACATGAAAAACGTGATGAAAATTCCTATAATCATCCCTATAAATCCTGTATAAACCACCCAGACCCCGGGATCTTTTGTTATCTGGAGACCGGTATAATACCTCTGATCTGATTTTTCACCGGGGTTAAATATTTTTGTCTCCTGCTCTGCCACTGAAATAACCACGGCACCCCTTCTCATCTTGTCAAAATTCGGGAAATGCAAAGGGAGCATGATCTTGACAGGGTCTTTGTCTTTGGGGGTCAGAATTCCCATGTATGCCTGGCCGATGTTTTGGCCGCCAAATTCGGCTGATTTTCGATATTCAACAATAACGAATTTTCCCAGACCTTCAGGGATATCCACCGGTTTACCGATAACAGCCTTTATTTTGTATGCTTTCCCTGATTCTTTACTGGCAAAATTCAGTGTTATGTCTTCCTGAGGATCTTTTTTATGAATTTTCTCCTTTTGGAGAGCACCTGAGGGCATTTTGCCGTAGCTGGACTGAAATATATTAATGCCCTTATACCGCAAGGGATCGTTAACGATAATATCTTTTTTGTATACCGGCTTGCCGTGTTCAATGATGGTTAAACTCGATCGGTATTCTTTGGGCGTTCCGTTATCATAAAAACTGATGTTAAAATCATCGCACAAAACTTCAAAACCCAAAGACCGGACCTGGCCGGTATTTCTGATCCGGATGTTGTCAATCTTCTCATTTTCCGGAATCATGGCAAACCCTTTAAAACCGAAAAGCGAACCGATCAGTCCGCCGAGCAACAACAAGATTACACTGAGATGCACGATGTAAACCCCGAAACGGGTCCAGCGCCATTTCTCGGCAAAAATGCACAACCCTTTGTCGGTCTCCTCTACCTGGGTATATCCGAAATGCCTTGAAATAAACGTCTCATAGACCGTGCTCAATTCTTTGGGACTATGTTTGTCGGTAAATACCTCCTTTTGAGAAAGCGTTCTGAACCTTGAAAGATTAAATAAAGGATTTTTAACAAATATTATTTTCCATGTGGCAGACAGCCGATCGATTGAACAGACAACAATATTTATGGTCAGTAAAAGGATCAAAAACCGAAACCACCAGGAATGGTACATGTCAAAAATGCCAAGAAGATCAAAAAGCTTGTAAACAGACTCCCCGTAGGCACGAAAATATGCAGCAGGATTTTCGTTCTGAGGAATAACCGTTCCAACAATCGAGGTGACTGCTAATGACAATAACAGCACTACGGTCAGTTTTACAGATACGAAAAATTTCCAAAACCTATTCGAATATCTCAGAACATACCTCCATTATTCCACTACTCCATTATTAAACTTTTCAAAACAAAAAAAATGCCCTTATGAAAAAGGGCTAAAATGTCACCATTATAAATTCGATCAAT
>JBARSG010000365.1:0-29588 GCA_049644625.1 Desulfobacterales bacterium
ACTTATATCTTTCGATTGTCAATCACCCGAACCGCTTTTCCTTGGCTGCGGGCAATCACCTTTGGTTCCACCAGCTTTACTTTTGCTGAAACGCCGAGATAATCTTTTATATTCTTTGCTATCTTTCTTTCCCGGTCCTGCAGGTGTCTGACTTCATCGGAAAAGAGACGTTCACCCACTTCCAGCAGAACCGTAAGCGTATCCAGATTATCCTTCCGGTCAACCACGAGCTGATAGTAAGGTTCAACTTCATCCATTTCCATGAGAACACTTTCAATCTGTGACGGAAACACATTGACACCGCGAATAATCAGCATATCATCGCTGCGACCGCTCACCCTGTTCATGCGTATATGGGTCCGGCCGCATATACACGGCTCCGGATTCAGTGAGGTGATGTCACGAGTTCTATACCGTATCACCGGGAAAGCTTCCTTGGTTATGGTTGTAAAAACAAGTTCGCCGGTCTCACCGTAAGGAAGAACTTCCCCGGTTTCGGGATCGATAATTTCAGGAATAAAGTGATCCTCAAATATATGAAGACCTTTTTTTGCTTCATGACATTCAATGGCAACACCCGGCCCAATGACTTCGCTTAACCCATAAATATCTACTGCAGTTAAATTCAACTTCCGTTCTATTTCCTCCCGCATCTTCTCAGACCAGGGTTCAGCCCCGAATATCCCGAATTTAAATTTTAAATTTTTAAAAGAAACCCCCATCTCCTCGGCAACTTCCGACAGGTGAAGTGCATATGAGGGAGTTGCCGCCAATATGGTAGGGCCGAAATCCGTCATGATCACAACCTGTCTTTTTGTATTTCCTCCTGAAACCGGAATAACGGAAGCACCGAGTTTCTCCGCACCGTAGTGGATGCCCAATCCTCCTGTAAAAAGCCCATAACCGTATGCATTGTGAATTATGTCTCCGCGAGTTGCCCCGCCTGCGGCAAGGGAACGGGCCATAAGCTCAGCCCAGGTATTAATATCCCGAGCCGTATACCCCACAACGGTAGGCTTGCCGGTGGTCCCGGAGGAGGCATGAATACGAACAACATTGTCCATGGGGACCGCAAACATTCCAAAGGGATAATTATCACGTAAATCCTCTTTTGTAGTGAAAGGAATTCGTTTTAAATCTTCCAACGACTGGATATCATTCGGCGTGATATGATTTTCTTCAAACTTTTTCCTGTAAAAAGGAACATTTGCATAGACACGATCAATGGTGGCCTTAAGCCGTCGCAGTACGATTGCCTCCAGATCTTCCCTTGGCATGGTTTCAAATCCGATATCGAGAATCATCCAACATTCCTTTCAAACAATAAAAATGGCTGTGAGTGAAACTCACAGCCATTTAAAAAACCATGAGTTCCATTTTGTTTCGTCTACCCATGGTTTTGTGCTATGTCAAGTTCGGCATTTTTTACCTTGCCAGCCCATGGATAGACTTCCTAAAAAAGAAGCCCTCCAGGAAGCTAAAAAAACCAAAGTAAAAAAACCGAGACCTCATCTATGGAACCCTTAATATTTATGTAAAATAACCAATAGTTAACTTCAGCGCTCTATAATGGATTAAAAAATATATGTCAAGCAAAAAGATTTACTCTTTTAAACTTCCCTTAAAATCAGGCTTTCGCTTTTCAAGAAAAGCCAATGCCCCTTCCTTTGCATCGGGACTTGTGAAGCAGAGGGCGAAGGAATCAATTTCTATGCTGCAGCCGGTTGTAAGATCGACATTCATACCGTTGTTAATAGCCTGTTTCGCCGCTCGAAGAGAGACTTTCCCCTTTGAAGCAATGGTTTTTGCAGTCTTGATGACGTCATCCATGAGCTGTTCTTGAGAGCAAACCTTGTTTGCCAGTCCCATGTTTTTTGCTTCTTCAGCGGGAATCATCTTACCGGTAAATATCAATTCTTTGGCCATGCTCCTTCCGACGAGTCTCGGCAGCCTCTGAGTGCCTCCAAAACCTGGAATAATCCCAAGGGTGATTTCCGGCAGGCCGAACATTGCGTTTTCAGAAGCGTAGATAAAATCACATGCCATAGCAACCTCACATCCGCCGCCCAGTGCAAAGCCGTTTACCGCCGCGATGACCGGTATCGGCAACTCCTGGAGTTTATTCATCAAGGAACGCCCCATCTCGGAAAACGATTTTGCCTTAAGGGTGTTAAATGTTAGGAATTGCTTGATGTCCGCCCCGGCAATAAAAGATTTTTCACCGGCGCCGGTAAGGATAAGCACACGGATGTCCTCGTTTGCATTAATCTCATCAAGGGCAGTCGAAAACTCTTTAAGCGCTTCCTCATTCAATGCATTTAAAATTTCGGGCCTGTTGAAGGTAATCGTTGCAATGTTTTCCCGGATCTTAAAAATAATAGTGTTGTACGCCATACTCAACCTCCGTATCCAGCCAACCCCTTTTGGTGGCTCTGTTTTAAAAATGCTGTGGGGTTTGTCTCATTGATATATTCCCGGATACCATTCACGATAGCATCGCACATTCGATCCTGATATTTTGAATTGACTAATCTTTTGCAGTCCCTGGAATTGCTGATAAAGGATGTTTCTATTAAAATGGCAGGCATCTGAGCACCCAAAAGAACATAAAACGGCGCCTGTTTTACGCCTTTATTTTTTATCCCGCTGTAGCACCGGCATAGCTCTTTACACATGCACCCCTGAACATGGACCGCCAGGCGACTCGATTCGTTGATCTTGGCATTTTGCATAAGATCGCTTAAGATCGTCTGGAGGTCGCTGATGTTCTTTGTTGAAGTGGCATTTTCCCTGGCAGCCACTAAAATAGCATCATCATCTGTTGCCAGATTCAGGAAAAAGGTTTCAATGCCGTATGCCCGTCTATCCCTTGCGGCATTGGTATGAATCGAGATGAAAAGGTCTGCGTTTTTTGTGTTGGCGAAAGCGGTTCGTTCTTCAAGGGTAAGATACCGATCGCTCGTGCGAGTCATCATGACCTCACAGTGCAATTTTTTGCGGATCTTTTTGGCAAGCCGCCGTGCAAGTTTCAGGACAATATTTTTTTCGTGCACTCCCTTTAGATAACCGGGAGCTCCATAATCGCGCCCGCCATGACCCGGATCGATAACAATTCGTTTTACGCCAAGAGCGAGTTGCTTTGCCAGAGCACCGGGAGCAATCTTGCCCCCTTTTTTATCTCTCTTTACCAACGTTCCGGTTTCCCTGGCCGTCTTTCCCCAGACATCTATGACTATCCTGAAGGGATTCTTTAAGGAAAATATCTTGTAAGTTTTAAAAGATTTAATATCAACAACAACCCTAACCATATCCAATGTGTATTGCCCTGCACGCGCATCGCTGAGCAGGTTGTCGTTGATTGGAATATATTTTTTAATATCTTCGCCCAGTCTGCTGTTGTTTAAATCCACATACAATCGATGGGGTTTCCGGATTGTAATATCCTCTTTCAGGAGTCTGTGTGAATAGGACATCTCACTGTCCGCATCGATTACAACACGGGTGTAGCTCGGGTTAGACCAGAACCTGAGCCCCACAACCGTACCCGTGCTACCTTTAGGACCTTTGACATCTGTTTCAACCGGGGTTTTGACATAAGAGAATTTTTTTATTTGCTTTGCGATGTCATCTTCCGGCGGCGTGACATGGGTTTGTTTGCTGACTTTGCGTTTGGATGCGATCTTTGGAACCCCTTTGGGGAAGAGATTGCGCAGGGCGTTTTCAGCCTTTGGTCGGTATGCGCTTTTTGGATAATCTTTGATAATTTGCTTATAACTGTCGAGAGCCGCTTTTTTGTCAGATTCTTTGAATGAACGCCGGTAAAGCTCCTGATACAGCGTCCCGGACATATAAAGCCCGGCGGCCGCCCATGGACCGGAAGGGTTATGCCGGTAAACCGCCTGAAACTTTTCGATACATCCAAGCCAGTAACATCTGTATTTCTGTTTTTTTGGACTGTGGCGAAGTTTCTTGTAACAGGCTTCGGCCCGGTAGTACTCTTTTTTTGCAGTATCTGCGGATGACGAGCGCGGCCACGTCACGGAAAGGATACAGCACGCAAGCAAACAGAATAAAAATGTTTTTTTGTAATTAAATAACAACGGTCTTTGCCTTTTCCTTTAATTCGTTCAGACAGTTTAACGCGTCCAGAGGCGTCATTTTCGAAATATCAAGCTTTTGCAGCTTTTCTATGACAAATTGATCCGGTCTGGAAAAAAGATTAAGCTGCACCTGCCCCTTTTTTACAACATCTTCGTCTTCGGCCATAAAAGCCGGGCTTTTCAAACTGTGTTCACCGTTTTCTATATTGTAAAGAATCTTTTTGGCTCGCCGGATCACGCGGTCAGGAATACCGGCAAGCCGTGCAACCTGTATTCCATAACTTCGATTGGTGCCGCCTTGCACAAGCTTTCTTAGGAAAATAATTTCGTCATTCCATTCCTTTACCGCAATGTTGTAATTTTTGACCCGGGACTTTACACGTGCGAGCTCCGTGAGTTCATGGTAATGGGTGGCAAAAAGAGTTTTAACGCCCCTCCCCTTTAATTCATGCAGGTATTCCGCCACCGCCCAGGCGATGCTGAGTCCGTCGAACGTGCTGGTTCCCCGACCGATCTCATCCATAATCACCAGACTTTGCCGGGTTGCGCTGTTTAAAATATTGGCGGTCTCCTGCATCTCCACCATGAATGTACTCTGTCCCTGGGAGAGGTTGTCCAGAGCACCCACCCGGGTAAATATCCGGTCCGTAACACTCATGGAGGCTCGGGCGACAGGTATAAATGACCCCATCTGGGCCATAATGACCATCAGCGCGACCTGGCGTAGAACGGTGGATTTGCCGGCCATGTTGGGTCCGGTTATGATGAGCACCTGATTTTCAGTATCGTCGATCCTGATGGTGTTGGGTACGAATCGTTCTCCGGTAATCATTTTTTCCACCACCGGATGACGTCCCTCTTCAAATAGAATATAGTCCTGGGTATTAAATTCCGGCCTGTGGTAGTCATTTTGATCGGCGATTTCAGCCAGGTTCAGCAGACAGTCCAAATCGGCTAAAAATTGGGCAATCTTTTTAATGGTCGTGTTATTCTTTACAACCTCGTCCTTTATTTCATTAAATATTTCATATTCAAGCACGGCTCTTTGGTCTTCGGCGCCCAACACTTTTGATTCAAATGTCTTTAACTCATCCGTGATGTACCGTTCTGCATTAACCAGGGTCTGTTTGCGGACATAATGCAGGGAAACATCTTCCGAACGTGCCTTTGGGACCTCGATAAAATACCCGAATACCTTATTATAGCGCACTTTGAGTGCATTGATTCCGGTGGCCTGCTTTTCCCTGGCCTCGAGCCTGGCAAGCCACTCTTTGCCGTGCCGGCTGACGGCGATCAGTTCATCAAGTTCCTGATGGTATCCTTTCTTAATGATACCGCCTTCATTGATGGTATGGGGAGCATCTTCCCGGATCGACCGTTCAATCAATTCCGCCAGTTCATACAGACCGTCTATATCCTGATGACATGTAAAAAGTGTCGCTTTTAGATGGGAAAGCAGAGACCATATACCGGGCAGGCTGTTAATGGAACGCTTGAGCGCGACAAGATCCCTGGCATTGGACTGCCTCATGGCGATTTTGCTCCCGAGGCGTTCAAGATCATAAACCGATTTTAAGAGTTCCCGGATATTCTTTCGAACCTGAATGTTTTCCTTCGCTTCTTCAATAGCATCCTGTCTGGACTGAATCTTCAGAATATCCATAAGCGGATATCTGATCCACCGTTTAATTTGTCTCCCTCCCATGGCGGTAACCGTTTTGTCCATAATTCCCAGGAGTGTCCCCTGTCCGGATCCTGTACGGATATTCTTGATCAGTTCAAGGTTCCGGCAGCTTAACTCATCAACCAGAAGATAATTACTCAGTGAATAGGTTGCGATGCCGGTGAAATGCTCTACTTTCTGTCTCTGGGTTTCCCGGACGTAGAAAATAAGTGCTCCGGCCGCACGCACACCGGTTTTTAAATGTTCGCAACCGAATCCTTCAAGGGAAATAGTTTTGAATTGATCAATAAGCCGTTCCCGTGCCCGGCTGTGTTCAAATGCACTGTCTTCTAAAAAGGTTATCGATTTTTCAGACAGTGCTTTTATAATGGGTAAAAGAATGGGATCATTTCTTGAAGATTCAGGGAGGAGAACTTCTCTTGGCGATATACGGAGGACCTCATCAACAACAGCATCCATATTTTCAGATTCGGTCACCCTAAAATTCCCGGTTGAAATATCTAAATAGCTTAGTCCGGCGGCACCGTTATTGTAAACAACAGCGAGGACATAATTGTCTGTCTTTTCATCAAGCAACTCATTATCGACAATCATCCCCGGTGTAACGACCCGGACTACATCCCTTTTGACCAAACCTTTTGCCTGGGACGGATCTTCTATTTGATCACATATTGCGACTTTGTATCCCTGGTCAATGAGGCGGGCGAGATAGTTCCGCGCGGATTTATACGGTACACCGCACATGGGAATCGGGAATTCGTCTTTTTTGTTCCGTGAAGTTAAGGTTATCTCAAGAAGCCTGGAGGCAAGCTCGGCATCCTCAAAAAACATTTCGTAAAAATCTCCCATCCGGTAAAAAAGTATCGCGTCAGGGTACTTTTCCTTAATGGAGAGGTACTGCTTTATCATGGGAGTCGTTTTCGAAACACTCATATGCCTAACTGGGTTCTTTGGGTTCGGCCTTATGGTCCGAAGAACCGCTTTGCAATGATTCCACCTCTTTTTTTAGTGCTGCAATTTCTTCCAGCTGGGAAGTGGCTGCTGCGTTTAAATTTTTTATTGTTTTTTTCAATTTGAATCGTACGGAAAGACTGATAAAATAGGCAATCAAAAACCCGGTTAGAAAAAAAATGAGAAAAAAGACTGCATTGGGCAGTTCCATAGTATGAAAAGGGTCACCGTACAAAAGATCTATTTGAAGAACTTGTTTTGCCAACAAATAATCCTTATTCGAGAAAAAAATAATTGCGATAAAGCCTATAATAATTACCCAGAGAACGATCTTAAGTTTTTTCATAGTTGTCTCCTTCAATATCAGATTGTTATATCTAGTTTATCAAAGTAAGGCTTTAGATTATTGTAGGTGATTATTAAATGCTCCGGAATGACACGTACATCGGCAAAGACGGTTAACGCATTTGTATCGCCAAACCAGCGGGGAACAATATGAAAGTGGAGATGTTCTTCAACGCCGGCACCCGCCACTTTCCCCAGATTAAGTCCAACATTAAACCCGTCGGGGTTCATCACTTTTTTTAATATTCCCACAGATTGTTCAACGGTCTTAAGAAAATCCCCCATTTCGCTTTTGCTGAGCTGATCCAGAGTGGAAATATGTTTGATCGGCGCCACCAGAAGATGGCCGTTAATATAAGGAAATTTATTCATAACAACAAGGGTCACCTTGCCCTTGTAAAGGGTCAGATTGTCCTGTTCTGAAAGCGCCTTGCAAAATATACAGCCGTTCTCTTTATCGCCCAGAATATATTCCATGCGCCATGGAGCCCACATGGTTTTCATTATTAATCCTCCTGATCAGAATCGAAAATAACATAGTCATTTGTCAATTGTCATTAGTCAATTTTCATTAGTCAATTTTCATTAGCCAATTACCTATAAAACCCTCTACCCTTTTCAAGCCCAAAACTCAACCCTTTTCTATTTTAGGCGCACAACCTCCAGTTCACCCCACATGCCGATCTCACCTCCAACAATCACAACAATCCCGCCAACCCCTCGGATATTTTTACCGAAATCAATTGCAGACCCGATATGCGCTTTTGACGTTATCTGATTGCCGATGGACGTTGCAGCGGCATCGGCAAGTGAACAGGAGCGGGACAGCACACAGACGGCGTCCGCTTTCCCGAAACTTAGTGAGTAGCCCACGGTGCCTGATGATGTGCATACGGATAACGGTTTTTTCCCCGGATCCACACGCAGGCCCATGCCCAGACTAATCGGAGAATTACCGGCAAAAATACCGATGGTAACCGGGCCGTTTGTTTTGAAAAAGATGTCCCCCCCGTTTTCCACAACAATTTCATCGGTATGCATCAACAGATCGTTTCCCACGTGCTCGGCAATTGCACCGGCAACCGCCGCCATGGGACCGACGCCGGCCTTTTCACCCGCTGATGCCATGTCGTTTATGATAATGGGCGCCGGGCCGCTGACCCGCCACGGCTTCAACGTGTTTACAAATTCAGGGTATCTTTTTATATAAGCCTCGATAACCCCTCTGTGCTTGAGAATCAGTTCCCTGGTTATGTCCTCAAGCGGTTTGACCGCATGCACAAACAGATCTGTTTCCTTAACGGCCACCCTGAAAGCAACCAGATTCTCTCTGGCCGTCAGATTCCTGTACGATCGTTTTTGATACATCGTTGGTGAACTTAGAGCTTTGTTCCAAATTAAAATGTAACGCCAAAATATTTCTTTCTTTTTCCCGCTGATAGCGGAAAGAAATTTCGCGATATTCACCGAAACTGTGGTTGTGGGCGCAGTTCTTCCGGGCACTGTCTCAAAAAATAGTGATCCGTCATTCCGGCAATGAAATCCCTGACGATTTCCTCTTTGCGATGGTTTTTAATATAATCTTCAGACATATCTTCCAGAAAACCGGTAAAGATCACTGACGTTCGATTTTCAGTTTCAATATCATCAAGGTATTTTTCAAAAAGCATTGCAAACAGTTTTTTTATGAGGCCCGTATGTTTTTTGATTTCCGGATTCATGTAAATACGCTCTAGGTTAAAATCCTTGAGCCGCTTTAGGGCGTCCGATACTTCCGGGCTGAACGCAACATAGCTGTTTTGAAAGCTGTTTTTGATAATATCGGTTACAAGATTATAAACGATGGTCCCGTTGGTATCCCCGAGCATACCCACGCTGTCCTTGGGAAGATCAGATCTTTTGATCATTTTGAGCCGGATGGCATCTTCTATGTCACGACCGATATAGCTGACGGTATCTGCCATCCGGACAACACATCCTTCCAGCGTCATGGGCATAAGTTTAATCCGGGGATCATCCTTTTTGGCTGACATATCTTTTTCTAATGTTTCAAATGTCTTATTTCTCTCTGGTTCAAGTATTCGGTTATGGATTTCTCCGTCATGGCAGAGAATGCCGTCCAGAGTCTGCAGACAAAGATTCCATCCTTTGCCCTTACATTCCACCCGGTCCAGAAAATGAACACTCTGAACGTTGTGCTGAAAATACCCGATACCATTTGATCGGCAAAGCTCTGACAAAAACCTTTCGCCGTCATGCCCGAACGGGGTATGCCCGATATCATGGCCCAGGGCAATGGCCTCAATGAGATCCTCGTTCAACCCCAAATAACGACCAATGGTCCTTGCAATTTTCGATACCAGTTGAACATGGAGCACACGGTGGGTAATATGATCATTGTGTATCAGATAAAAAACCTGGGTCTTGTCGATATATCGCGTGTAGGCCCGTGAATGCAGAATCCGATCCGCATCCACAGAAAATATCTGGCGGTACCCTTGTTCTAAACGAACCTCATGAACCCGTCTCACGCCTGCTGAACTCAACGTTGCAATGGGAGATAACATTTCGGCTTCCCGTTGTCTCAGGGCCACACGGAGCAGATCAAGGTTTTTGTCTTTAAATCTGACCATTTTCTATCATGCTCTCCATGAGTTTAAGGTAATCTATCCCCGCCTTTCTGAATCCTTCTTTACCGAATTTCATATTGGCTTCAAGAACATACAGATTTTTGTCATGCTCAATGATATCGATACCCACATCGTCCCATCGGCATCTCCGGGCGGTATCAAGGGCAAGATCAAGAGCATTTTTAGGCACGGGATCTAGACTGATGCTTGCACCCACAGCAACATTGCTTCTAAATTCACCCGAAGGCGCAATGCGCCAGTAGGCATGAACCACCCGATCTCCTATAATAACAACCCGTATATCGCGGTCGGACGGCAGGTATTCCTGAATATAGGCAACATTCGACAGTCTGATATAAGAATCAAGGTCTTTTTGACTCCGGATAAGGTAAACCCCCCTTCCCATGGCCGATCCCCGTGGAATTTTGGCGATAAAAGGAAATTTAAAATGATCGCAAATAGAGTTTTTCTGTCGTTTTCCATAAAACACCCGAGTCCTGGGATGAGGTATTTCGAGAAGATTAAACAGGGCGGTCTGTTTGATCTTGTCCTGAACACATTTATAATTATGGTAACTGGGAAAGGTTTTTTTTCCCATGGCATCCAACAGTTCGGCATAAAAAGTGGTCGGATAGTATATCTTTTCGGCCTTTCGGATAAGATCCGCCTCCTTACGGCTGTAATCGGAAAAATTAGGCCGCACCCCCAAGGTGACAACATTTTTACAGTTTTTAAGCCGTGCTTCAAGGGCGACGACTTTTTTAACGGTTATCATAACGGTCAAACAGCCTCATAATGATATCACGGCTCCGTTGGGTATGACTTCCGGGCCAGTATATTCGCCGGCATTGCCCGCATATCTGAAAAATATCGCGGGTTTGCCAGATAAAGTCGGGCACATTCCCCCGCACAGAATCCTTGTCCAACCGTTGGATACGGGTATTGCACCGAATGCATCGTGAAAACGGACGCGTATCCGTATAAACAATGCCCAGCGTGTCAATCACCTCTCTGAGCTGTTCAAAGGGGTTGTTAGACCTTATAAAGATAAACTCTTGCGGCAATTTGCCGTCCCGGTCACGCTCTGTGCGGGTGAGCAGAATACGGTTTTTCCTCCCCGATTCCATGTTTTTTTTTGTTGAAAAGCCGGGCTCATAAGATGTATCAAAGCCAAGAATCCGCAGCCATTTTGCCAGTTTGCCCAGCGTCGGCTCCGCAGCGAAGCATATTTCACTCTTGCTGTTCATTTGTCATGGGTCATTTGTCAATTATCATTTGTCATTAGTTATTCGATATTCGATATTCGTTACTCCTCCCCGAACCTTGAACCCCGATCTAATAATCAATAATCAATTGTTAATTATTAATTGTTAACCATTGATTATTAACCATTATTTATTCAACCCTGAACCTTGAACCCATTAAAAGCTTTATTACTCCGGCGGCGTCAACACAAACAGTGACGGTGAAACCGAAACACCGGCCCAGTACCTGTCCACATCAAGTTGAAAACCGGAACCGTCGTCGGTTGAAATCACCAGACGAGAAGGGACCCTGTATCCCTCTATATCCTGCATTCTTTTAAATTCCGCGCGATACTTCAGATCGCCGGTTAAATAAAATATTTCCACCTTACGCACCTGTTTTCTGCTCGCATCAAGATATATTTTCTGACAAGTATTGCCCCATCCTTTTTTTAGAACCAGGATATATCCATCCTCATCTGCGCAAGGCTCCTCTTGGTTCGATAACGTAGTGCGGCAACTTGACGTACCACCGGACATGGGACCGGGAGGACCATTTCTTATAACAACTGCAGAATCATAATTATCAACAAAAACGCGGCCGGCCAGAAGATTAACAATATCGTCGGATGTTACGGGTATTGAGAAGAATCTTTTCATTGTGGAATCTCCGGAGTGCTGTTTATAAAATTTACCCCGTGTATGATTCACAAGATAGATCCACTGGCCGTCAGATGCAACGCTTACCACAGGCTGTCCTGAAACGCTTCGGAGTGCAATACGAAGTCTGTCCGGTACCGATCCTGCCCAAGCGACCCGGGTGGTCAGATTTTTTTTTTCATTTTCCCAAAATGTTATCCTGCCGATACCTTTGAAGGTTTTAAGATGAAGATTTTGATTTTTCAGATAAGAAACAAGCTCCCCGGCTTCAGATAAGGTCTTTAGATCACCGGGACCTCCGGGAACCACCGGAGCAATTGTGCTGCAGGCTGAGAAAAAAAAGACACCGATAAAAAGAGTTATTGCAAGGCGCCGGGTGTATGCTAAGTATTTCATTTGCCGGATAATTCCCGTATCTTTTTCTCAAGGTCATCTCTGTCTTTTTCTTTTTTCAGCAACGAACGTCTGTAGAATTGAAGCGCTTTTTTCTTATTACTTATCTTAAGGTATGTATCTCCCAAATGCTCCAGGATAATCGGGTCGTCAGGCACCAGACTTACGGCCTTTTCCAGATACTTCAAGGCCTTGGTTAAGAGTCCTTTCTTAAAATATACCCACCCCAGGCTGTCTGTGATATAACCGTCATCAGGCTTTTGTTTTAAAGCCGCCTTGATAAGACTTTCGGCCTCATCCAGATTCTCCCCAAGCTCTGCATAGGTATAACCAAGATAATTCAGTGCATTGGCATCCTTTGCGTCAAGACGTATCACCGTCTTCATTTCTTCTATGGAAGCTTTTTTCTTTCCCCACTTGTCATAAACAACACCTAATTGAAAACGGAGTTTGGTATTTTCAGAATCAATTTTGAGTCCCTGTTTAAGAACGTTTTCAGCTTTTTCGAATTCCCCCGTATCTTCATAAAATGAGCCCAGATAGAGTAACATCTCAGGGTCATCAGGCATTTTTTTAATAACGTCTTTTAAAAAATCTATGGCTTCCTTAATTTTTTTTTGTTCCTGATATAAAAATGCAATATGAACCACGGCTTCCTTATAAAAGCTGGAATCCGTCGCCACCTTTTTAAGATGCATAATGGCTTTGTCTCTATCTTTTTTCCCATCAAAGACAATTCCTGTAATATAATGAAGATCGGAACTGTCCGGTGCACCATTTAACATGCCTTCAAGGATGATGACTGCGGCATCATATTGCTTTGGGTTTAAATACCGCTTAACCACCTTTCTTATTACTTCCTGTTCCGCGATACTTCTTTCACCCAGATCTTTAAAAATTTTTTCTGCGGCCTCTGTCATTCCCTTTTCATGATAATAAGATCCGAGTTCCATGGCGGCTCTTATATTTTTGGAATCCTTTTTCAAAAGTTCCCGGTATAACTGAATAACTTTCTTTTCTTTGCCCAGAGTTTTGTAGAGGTTTATCAGCTCATAACGCGGTTCCTCGAGGTCGGGATTCATTTCTAAAGTTTTTTTAAATTCTTTTTCAGCTCCGGCAGTATTATTCTGCTCTGTGAATATTTTTGCTATAAAGAAATGCCCCACAAATGATTCGGGAAAGTTTTGAACAAGCTGATTATAGATCTTTAATGCCCGGTTCAGTTTCCCTTCCTGCATATACAGACCGCCTAAAAGCAAATATATATTTTCTTGCTTCGGATCCATGGCAATAATTTTCTCATACACCGCTTGTGCGTCATCGAGCTGATTGAACTCCTGTTTAAGTCTTCCATACATGATAAGCGCTTTAAGGTTGTCGGGTTCTTTTTCTAGTATTTTTTCAAGAATACTCAAAGCGCTCCGGTTCTCTTTTATATGATGGTAAAGAATTGCAAGTTCCAATCGAAGATAGGTAGATTCAGGGTCTGTTTCAATGGCTTTGTTTAGATACGTGATGGCTTTATCGTAGTTGCCTTTTTTCCGTTGCAACTGTGCCTCTGTATAGTAGTAATAACGGCTCTCCGGCAGCAGTGAGTCGGACGCCGTCTCATCAAGGTTTTTATCTAATGACCGAGCTGCCCTTTTATAAGGAAAACAACCGGAAAAAACTAGAATGAGCATAACCACAAGGGTCAGTTTTATAACGCCGGTTTTCATTTTAAAAATATCCTGTTTCAATCAGATACGTTAACCCTGTCATAAAAATCGAAGTCGGGGATTTCGCGTTTAAAAAACTCTCTCAACTTCTTGATAATATTCTTTTCAACCTGGCGAACACGTTCTCTTGATATCTCGTAGCGGTCACCAATCTCCTGCAACGTAGCAGGAGCGTCTGAAAAAATACGCTGTTCAAAAATTTCAAGCTCTCTGGGCGTCATTGTTTTTTTAAACTCGGCGATCTTATTATGTAAAAGACTCTCAATCTCCTTTTTTGCCACCCGATCTTCCGTAGATTCGACTTCCGTGTTTAACAACTCAACTCTTTCCGTATCTGAATCATCCTTTATAGGAGCATCCAAAGAAACATCCCAGCCATCAAGCCTCTGGTCCATATCCACAATTTCACGTTCGGATACCCCCAGTCTTTGGGACAGAAGTTTTGGTTTGGGATCAAAACCCTGTTCAATCAGTTTCTGCTTCTCTTTTTTAAGCTTGAAAAAAAGTTTTCGTTGCCCCTGGGTGGTTCCTATTTTCACAAGACGCCAGTTGTCCATAATAAACTTTAAAATGTAAGCCTTTATCCAGAATGAGGCATAATATGAAAACTTGACATTCTTGTATGGATCAAATTTTTTAACCGCCTGCATGAGCCCAATATTCCCTTCCTGAATCAGGTCTAAAAGATTCTGCATCCATACTCGCTGAAATTGGAGAGCGATTTTTACCACAAGTCTGAGGTTGGCGGTCACCAGAATATACGCGGCCTCACTGTCACCATCTTCCATGACTCTTTTCCCAAGCTCTATTTCCTGTTCTCTGGTGAGAAGCTTGTGCTTGCTTATTTCTGAAAGGTAGCGCTGAAGCGGGTCGAACTTAACGATAGCGGTATCATCAGAATGATATTCCGGCTTTTCATCTTCGTTTTCATATTTGACAGTACTGTTTTGATCCTGTTTTGTTCTTCGATCTTTCTGTTTTTTATTAAATTTATTCATGCGAATATTTGACAGTCTCGTAAAAAGTCAGTAAAGCAACTTTTTACGAACGTTTTACGTTTTAGGTGTTTAGTTTTAAGTGTTTGTTAAAACATATATTACAATCACCTAAAACCTAAGTATTAAAACCCAAAACGCAATGAATTCGAGTTGTTACGAATTCATCACTATTTAATGGACTTACATACGAGCATATGGTATCTAAAGCTTTCATTTTCTCTTTGCGCCTGTAGCTCAGCTGGATAGAGCAACGGACTTCTAATCCGTAGGTCGCAGGTTCGAATCCTGCCAGGCGTACCAGTATTTTCAAGGGGTTACGGCATTTCAGCCATAACCCCTTTTTTTGGGCCAAAAATTGGTAACGTGCCGCACTTATCCTGAGACCATTGAAAAATGTCAATTTTTGTTTAAGTTCAAGCCTCCGGCCCGTGGGGCTTACGCCCCGGAGGGAAAGGCGACAATTTTAACCACCCCAGAGAAATAGGCTTCGCATTTCACGGAGCAGGCACGAATACATTGAGTATTTCGAGGATTAAAATTTGAGCCTGACGCAGAAATTGAGCAAAAAGGGACGTTTTGCAAAGGTCTCATCCTTTTAGGCGCCAATTTTTTACGAGTATAAACCATTTATATTAATAGGTCAAATAGTAAGCTCAATCATTGCAGGGTAAACGCATTTGAACTTTAGAGAAATGGTAATAGTTTTTTTGCGAGCGACTTTGAGCCGTTTCTAAAAAAACAAATATGGATCAGGCCTTGAAAGCCTCGGGCTCCATATGCTCCATAAAAATGTTTTTACTTGAAAAAATCTGAATATCAGATATTTTGAATTTAGTATCATATTATCTTCATAAAACAACGAGGCCGAATCACATGAGCAAAAAATATAAACTTTACATATTCATATTTGTTCTGATTTGTTGCAATCTTTTGCTCGCTTCACAGGTATTGCCGCAAAACAACCAAGATTCTCTTCTCACCCGGGATTCAAAAGAGCCGGTCCTGGATTATGCAGTAATGTGTGAAGAAATAAAAGACTTTACACCAAAAAACCAGGGCGTTGTTTTTTCCATTAAAATCGGACAAGTCTCCTGTTTTACATCATTCGACCCGGTGCCCAAAGAAACTTTTATCTACCACAAATGGTTTCACAAAGATAAACCGAGCACGGAAAAAAGGCTGACGCTTCAGCCCCCCCGCTGGGCAACCTACAGCAGTATTCAGCTTCGAGAAACTGATAAAGGCCCCTGGCGAGTAGAAATCACCGATCAGAAAGAGAATATTCTTCATACGGTAAGATTCACTATCACGGATTGATCTAATTGGAATGGACTTAGGGGCTTCGCCCCAATTATTCCATGTGTGAGGCAAAAATTTAAGCCCAATAAAACTTTTATATTCTCAAAAAATTTTAGAAATTCCGAGACGTATTTATGTCTTTTCTTGCACACTTTCGATGGCAGGATCTCATTGATATCCTGTTAAACAGCTATATCCTGTTTCGCCTCTATGTCCTTTTCAGAGGGACCTATGTCTTCAGGGTGCTTACCGGCATTGCGCTTCTCTGGGTCTTTCAACGGATAGCTGTTTTTTTCGGTCTAATTTTAACCAGCTGGGCCATGCAGGGGATTACCGCTGTCGCCGCCCTTATTATCATTATTATTTTCAGAAACGAAATCCGTAATGTTCTTCAGGCAAAAAATCTAAGGGCCATTCTCTGGGGATTCCCGCAACAATCTGTTCAAACACCCATAGAAATCATCGTAGAGGGCGTCAACGCATTGTCTAAACAACATAACGGGGCCTTGATTGTTTTTCCGGCAAAGGAAGATTTGCAGGATATACTGCAGAGCGGAATACCCTGGCGGGGACTGGTATCCAAAGAAATGATCACAAGCATCTTCTGGCCTGACAATCCGGTCCACGACGGCGCCGCCATAATTCAGGGAAATCGGATTGCCGAGGTTGGGGTTATTCTTCCCTTGTCACACAGAAATGATCTGCCTTCACATTACGGTACGCGTCACCGGGCGGCGCTCGGATTGTCCGAGTCTACAGATGCATTGGTTATCGTGGTATCCGAGGAAACCGGAAATATACTTGTTGCTAAAAATTCCAAAATCACGAAGATTAATGACAATGCAGAACTTGTAAAAGCATTGCAGAAACATATGGGTATAGCCGAAGAAGAGCCGGCCAATCTGCGTAAAGAAAAACTTGAAATCAGCATAGCGGCTCTAATTTCTGTTTTATTTATAACAGGAATGTGGTTCAGTTTCTCAAAAGGACTGGATACGCTGATTGCCCTTGAAATCCCAGTGGAATACACGAAACATGATCCGGGAATTGAAATTGTAGACACCTCAGTCAATACCGTCCGACTTCAACTGGGCGGATCAGGGGCTCTGATAAAATCTGTTCGGCCGGACCAGGTTCAGGTGCGGCTTGATCTTGACAATGCTGTTATCGGCAGCAATATCTTTTCCATTACAAAGGAAAACATTTCCCTGCCGCCGGGGATCTTTTTAAGCAAGGTTGTGCCACCTGTTGTTGAAGTAACCATAGACAAAACCATTACAAAGCAACTCCCTGTACAGGTTGACTGGGTTGGAAAATTACCGGAAAATATAATCCTTTCACAATTAAAGATTGATCCTGAAAAAATTGAGGTAATCGGCGGGAAGCGCATCCTGGAAAACATCTCAACCCTATACACGGAAAAGGTTCCCTTGGACAACATTAACAAAACAGGAACCACAACAGTTAGCCTGGCACTCAATCCTGCATCGCTGAAAATTACATCCGGGTCAAAGGGCAGGATAAAATTGACTTATGTGGTAACACCAAGAGGAAGAAGCGTAGTTCCTTAGTTGTAAATTTTGTGCTTTTTATGGCAAAAAATCAATACACAAGCACCAAATATCAATTAAATCCCAAATTCCAATAACCAAAACTGGTTATCCCGCCCAGAGGGTTCGGTCATTACCAAATGGCATTTACACTTAAGTAACAATTCTCTTATAAGCACAAAAAACAGATAAATTTTAAATTCCAACATTCAATGACCAAAGCCTGTTCAGAATTTTGAATTTCGGTCATTGTGATTTGTTTGTTATTTGTGATTTGTTATTTGTTTTTTCCGGTTTATCCGGGTTAGGTAAGATATAGATTTAAGACATGCCTTTTACCACGGACTAGTGGTCGCGTATGAAAAGAAATTCCATGAACCCGAGGCGGCAGATAAAGGACTTGGCCGGCTTTAAAGGAGTCATCATAGCCAAAATGTCTCTGCTCTGGCGGCCGCGAATCGGAAGATGCAGATGATGCTGAGACCTTAAACCAACCTTAAAGTCTTGCCCAATCACAAAGGAGTTTACCCCTAACCTTGCCGCCTGCTCGCCCAAAACCAGGACAACCGCCATCCCCCCGGGTTTTAACATTGTATAACACAGCTTAACCAGCGCTCTAACCTCCCCATCGTCTAAACGGTCGGCCAGTTCCCATATAAGGATTCCGTCAAAGCTTTCAGGAGGGTAGTCGAGTTCATGCCAGATTCGATCAACAGGATCACCTTTGCCAAGGCACCTCTCCAGACGGATGAACATGTCGCAGACATATAGCCTTTTCACCCGACCGGCGAAAAACCTGATGTTCTCCTGGCACACAGGTCCAAGGTCGAGCACCTGACCTGTACGATGGCCATCAAGACCTTCTATAAAAAGCTGCAGGACATTGCTGGTATAATCGACCGTTTTAAACCGATGACCTGAATCCTGCCGCGGCCGATCTGAAGAGGTGGCGAAAAAGGTCAATGATCAATTCCCCTTACTGCTCTTGCCGGCCAGGGTAAGCGGTTCTTTCACCGGTTCTGATGCAGACTTGTCTTCCGGCTTGACCACCGAAACGGGCTTCTTGGGCGGTTCACGCTTCAGTTCTATGACCGCCTTGAGGTAAGCCCCGTCCTCTACCGAAATACTCTTTGCCGTGATCTCACCGTTAAAATCGGCATCCTTTGTAATCTTTACTTTCCCGGCGGCGTTAATATTGCCCACAAGCCTGCCGCTGATGGTCACGTTGGCAGCCTGGATCTCGGCTTCCACCTGTCCCTTGGGGCCCACGGTCAAGTGGTGCATCTCCACCTCGATTCTCCCCTTGACCGATCCCTCAATGAGCAGATCTTCCTTGCCTCGGATGGCTCCGTCGATGATAATCTGCTCACCGATAATCGTCTTTCCCTCCACCGGGGCCGGAACATGAGAGGGCGCTGTGCCGGTGTTAACCTTCTTGCTTTTTTTAAGCATGGGATCCCCCTTTTTAAAATAGTTAAAAATACTTTTTTTTCTTAAATTTGAGTTTTGTTCTTTCATATCTTTGGCATTATTAAACCGTGTTTGATTTCGATTTATCCAATTTAGACGTAATTATATCAAGGGTCGGTCACAGCCGGTAAAATAATGAAGGTCAGGCAGTTGCAATAAAGAAGTTGCCCATGGCTATTTCTTGATCTATCGAGTGAATGAAAAAACGTCGGTATACCCCAGAAGATCTGTTATGAATAGAACAATAAAAATGACACCCACGGCAATAAGGGCTGTACCCAGGTCGCTTCCGCCCGCAGGAAGCTGTTCTATCTGATTGTAAATACGCATGATTTCAGCATCAGAAAGGGTGTCGAGACGCGCCTTAGCCTCCAGTGGATTTATGCCGTATGATGTAAATGCCGTCTGTACGTCTTCACGGATCATCATTCGGTTCAGATAATCACGGGCTTCCTGCCCTCTTGCCATATTTATCACGGTTTCTGTGCCGATCATTGCAGCAAAAACAGATTGATAAGGGATTGCAAGAAGGAGTATTAAGATTGTCATAAAAACACTAACAGGTTTAGCTTTTTGCCGTAGTAATTTCATGGACTGCCTCCTTTAAAATCTATTAATAAAATAAAAGAAATCGTCAAAACACTACTTGCAGAATATTTGGTTTAAGCCGATTGATACGTTATATTGAACTGTTGTTATGGGGTTATTGCTCGCTAAAATTACATACAAAAGACCACAGTCCAATTTAGGTGTCAACACCCTTTACCATATTTTATGCTTTGTTTTTTTAATCCTCTCCCTCTGTTGCATCACGCGATCCATCCATTTGGCGTCTCCCTCAAGATAGATTGCCGCCAGCCGGTTAAATTCAGCGGCCTGTGCAATATTTCCTTTCATAAGCCAGGCCTCAGACAGGTAATAGTAGTTCGGTCCGTTTGCCGGATCAAGGTTAAGGGCTTTTTCATACATCCTTATTGCATCGTCCGGATTGCCGCTTTCCAAAAACAGTCGCCCCTGATCGGTTAATCGCAAAGAGGCAACGGCACGCGGGCTCGGCTTTACAGGAGCACTCCCGGTCTCCCCGGTCTGCTTATCCCGGTTCCAGCTCGGTCGCGCCGAAGTGGTTGAAGTAACCTGAGCACAGCTTAAGACACCGAATCCAAGCCCTCCAATACAAAGTATCAGCAACAATTTAAAACGGGTTGACAAAATCTTTAACCCCTTTCATAAAATGTCGGAGTCGAACCCACCGATGAATCGGACAATAGTCCTTGGGGACATTATCAGCCAAAAAATATTCTTCTACCGGATGTGGGCATCTGTTTTTTACGGCCAGCTGTCCACTTTCGGAACAGACCGGCCGTTTAACCACTCCGGAAGGCACTTTAAACCAATTTCCTGACACAAATTGTGGCAACATACTCATAAGTTCCGCCCAAATCGGCAAGGCAGCGCCGGCGCCGGAGGCATGAACGGAAGAGCCGTCATCAAATCCAACCCATACCAACGCGAGGATATTCGGCGTATACCCCACAAACCAGGCGTCTTTAAAGTTGTTGGTTGTACCGGTCTTCCCGCCAACCGGAAATAATATCCCCATATCCTTTAAGGCGCGAGCGGTTCCCTCTTCCACGACGCTCCGCAACATAGAACTCATTATAAAGGCTTTGGCAGGAGAGATTACCCGTTTGATACTCGTGTGCCTTTGCTCAAGAATTTTTCCATTCTCGTCCAGGACCTCTTTCAAAGACAACGGGAATGGTAATACACCATCTGCAGCAAAAGCACAATAAGCACGTGCCAAATTCAAGGGGGTTACCTCATATGCTCCAAGCGAAAGGGACGGGTAAGGATTAGCAGGTATGGAAAAGCCGAATAAGTTCGCCGTGGCGGCTATGTGATCAAGACCAACGCGCATGGCCAGATCAACGGTGGCCAGATTGATCGATTTTGCCAGCGCGCTTCTTACACTGATTTTTTCTTCCGGAACAGGCGCATAATTTTGCGGTTCCCATACGGTTCCATCTACCTCATAGGTTTCGGGCTTGTTCGACAGTATTGAGGCAGGAGTGAATTTATCCAATCCGCTAACATACACAAAAGGCTTGAATGCACTTCCTGGCTGCCGCCGGGCCTGTGTAATTCGATTAAACTGGCTTACATTGTAATTGCGGCCTCCCACCATCGCCAGTATATAGCCTGTCTTTGGCTGCATAACTATGACAGCACCCTGGAGTTTTTTTGTGGGATCTTGGCGAGTTAATGTAGGATTGGATTTTTCTAACCGTACTAATCCCTTTTGCAGTGCTTTTTCCGCTACCATCTGAACCTGTGTGTCCAGTGTCGTGTAAATGGAAAGTCCAAGACTCGACAGGTCCTGTGGAGAATAGAGCGTTGTGAGCTGATAGGCCAGATAGTCTATAAAATAAGGAGCCTTTTTACCGTATGACTCATAACCAACCGCGTTTACGGGGGAAAGCAAAGCGTCTCCGAGCTCTTCATCGGAAATCCATCCCTTATCTTTCATGGCATAAAGCACCAGGTTTCTCCGTTTCTTACAACGCGTTTTATCAATATAAGGAGAATAATAATTGGGACCTCTGATAAGACAGGCTATTGTCGCGCCCTCAATCAGTGAAAGTTCTTCCACGGGTTTATCGAAGTAAAAAAAGGACGCTTCACCAATACCGTTGATGGCGTCTGACGCCTTCTGCCCCAGATAGATTTCATTCAGATAAATTTCCAGTATTTCATTCTTTTCATACATGATCTCCATAGTAAGAGACATAAAAAGTTCTTTCAGTTTACGGAAAAACGTTCTCTCAGGGGTAAGAAAATAGTTTTTGGCCAGTTGCTGAGTGATGGTTGATCCGCCCTGACGTATGGAAGCGTAACGCAGATTGGTGTAAAGCGCCCTCAAAATTCCCAAGGGATCAAGTCCCCGGTGCTGGTAAAACCGACTGTCCTCGGCAGCCAAAACCGCATATATGACATGCTGTGGAACCTGATCCATGGAAACCAGTCGCCGCCGTTCTCGATCATGACCGAAAAAGAGCATCACCTCTTCGGGCTCAAGCTCCAAAATCGGTATGGGTTCACCGTTATTTATATTTATTATCGATTCTATCAGGTTCTCCACAAACCTTATTTGCACACATATCCCCTGCCTGCGTATAGACGGCATCTCAAAATCATGGAGAAAAAGCTCCGCCGAAGCTCCAAGGGTGCGAAACTCTCCCTTGCTGTGTGGTTCACGGAAAACTTCCCGGTATCCGAGGCGATGAAGTTTTTCATAAAAAAGCATTCGATTTATCTTTTGCCCCGGATATAGTATGGTAACATCGGAAAAAATCCTCGATGGGATACTCCATCGACGGCCGGAAAATCGTTTATCGATTTGAGATGAAAGATACAGGCAGTAAAGCAGCATACTTCCACCCACAAGCAGAGCTGCAGGCAAAAACCATTTAAGCAACCACTTTAATTTAATACGTTTTGATGGTTTCGTAAAACGTTATCCCCCTCTTTTTTTTCGAACCTGTTTTGTATTTGGTTTTTGTGTTTGGTGATAAGGAATGATTTTCTTTTCAGATTCTTGATTTTGAGTTACATCCTTTTACCTGCGCTGCTTATTTGTCCACCCTCTCTTTTAGTTCCTTGCCGAACTTGAAAAACGGAAGTTTTTTTGGCTTAATCTCAACTTTTTCGCCGGTTTTCGGATTCCTGCCCGTGTATGCCTTATACTGTTTAACATAAAATGAGCAAAACCCCCGAATTTCTACTCTGTCACCATTAGCCATGGCGTTTGACATTTCATCAAAAACCATAGTTACAACCACTTCAGCCTCGTTTTTCGTTATCCCTGCCTCCTCTCTAAGAGCCTCAACAAGTTCTAATTTATTCATTTACAACCTCCGAATTTAATTATAAAAATTTTTATAGCAAAGATGAACGTCGTCGCTGGCGTTTGGTACTAAAACCGATTATAAAACCGATTATAAGTACGCCTGCTCCGCTCAAAAACCATTTAATATTCTGATTCCAGAGAAGTTTTGTTAATTCATCTTCAAATTTTTCTGCTTTTTTTGTCTGTTCGGCAAGTTTTGAAGACGCTGCTTTAAATTTTGACTGAAGCTCCAAAAATTCTTTGGACTCTGTTTTGAGGACCTCATAATCGTTGGTAGTCTTTTGAAGTTTTTTTCTGCTCACGGCAAATTCCGTGGTTAGCTTTTCATTTTCCGCCTTCAGCAAGCTGTTTTCCTCCTGAATTCTCGCGGCTTTAGCCATTAAGGCTTCGTGTTTGCTTTTCAATATTTTCAGTTCAATGTCGCTCGGTATTTTATCTGTAAGAAAACGGTTTATAACCCACCCTTCCTTTCCGTTGGCCAGCCTGACCAGGGTCCACTCATCACCCGGCTGGACTACCTCAACCTTAGTACCGATACTGAGCAAAGAAATTATTTTTCGGTCATTCCCCGGTCCGGTCCTCATGGTTACTTTCATTGTATCGTTGATATACTTGCTCTCAGCCAAAACCGGTGTAGAAAATAAAACCAGACACATCCCGATAATCCACAAATTTTTCATGATCGGCCTCATAAGTACAGCACCTTATTTGTAAATTTTGTGTTTTTTATGGCAAAACTTTTTTCTTTTCGCCAGGCACCAAGACACTTAGAACGAATAACAAAATCCTTCGTGTCTTTGTGGTAAATATTTTTGGTTCCGGTTTATCCGGGTTAGTTTTTGAGTTAATAAAAGTCATTTTAAAATTTGGACTCAAACCTTACGGACAACATAGAAAAATGCCACATGACACGGGCCAAAGCTGATAATGAACCATAATCATAATTGAAAGTCAACCGCCATTTTTTAAATAATCAAAACAAATTACACCGTTTTCGGCCAGTTATGAACACACGTGACCTGAAATGCAGGGCTACTGACCTATCGTAAATTCAGATTCAACATATTTTAATGAAGAATCCACACCTTGAGGGCATATAAAAGATGAACGTCGAACATCGAACATCGAACGTTGAACATCGAATAATGTATTCTACCATTTATAATAAAGACAAAGCGACCCGCCCGCCTCGCCTGAGCAAGCCAACAAAAGGACGAAGAGCATTGAGTACGGCTCGCGATGGCGGGCAGGAGCGCCTTCCACATTCGACGTTCGACGTTGAACGTTCGATGTTCGATGTTCAAATTGTTGCATCTGAAATTACGACTAAACCTTCATATCACGTTGAAATTACGTATACAGTTCAGGAGTTCTGAAATGTGGCCCAAATAATACTAAAGGTCGCGGCGGTAACCGCAACCCCTTGAATTTTAACGGCAGGCATGATCGGATTTGGACCAACAACCTTAACCGTGTTAATATGCCTGAAATTATTGCCAATATTTACCATTGCATAGTAACATACAAGAATATATACTAAAAATCAAGTTTTGATTCTATCTTGTTTTTTTTGTTTTGTTACCCTGTTTTTTAATGTTGTGGTCACAATTTTTTCAGGAATAGACTCCTGGCTGAATACTGAGATCAACACTGCCGAACTTTCAACCGGCGTTTCGTAGGTTAGCGATTTTTTAAGATGCTGAATCTAATCTTAAATTTTTAGCCATCCTGCCCATTATATTATATCTTTTTTGATAAAAATTGGAAATTGAACACTATTATTTGAATTTCCAGTAGGGGACCGGTCCTAATCCCCGTCATATTCCTGGTAAATAATATGCCCGCAGGCCTTGCAATGTGAGGCATTCTCGTCATGGTAGCGAAGGCCACACCCCGGACAAACGACCTCTTTTTTTGTGGCAATGTGTATCCATTCCTTGGCGATACGGCTCACCTGCCAGGGTATGAGGATGATGCCTGAAAGTATCATAAGTACGGTAACCCATTTCCCTGCCTCGGACAGGGGAGTGATGTCTCCGAACCCCACTGTTGTGAGCGTTACCACGGTGAAATAGAATGCATCTCCGAAAGTCCGCACACCTGGGTTTGAAATGCTTTCAACATAGAAAAAAAGGCCGGAAGAAATAAAAAAAATCATGAGTATGGTTAAAAAGAGTCTAATCAAATTCAATAACCGGACGGTAATGCTGCCAAAGAAGAAGTGACGATCTGCGGTAAATCGCAGAAACCTGAATATCCTGAACACTCGGATCACCCGGATCACTTTTATGAATCCGAAGTTGGGCGTTAAACCAAACACAGGGAGCACAAGCAGAGAGAGTGTCGGCAAAATGGCTATAAAATCAACGATGCTATAAACATCAACCAACTGTTTAAGTCTGTTTTTTGCACCGTAAAGTCTTGCAACATACTCGGCGATGAAAAACAGGACGATTATTACCTCTGTATTCCATAGCAGGCGTCTGGCAGCCTCAGACACGGGATAGGTCTCGATCACAAAAATGGAGCAGATAGCAAGATTCAGGAGTATGATGAAAATATCAATTAATTTGCCCAATGGCGTCTTGCAGTCAATTAAATAAAACTGGAGGGTTTCGCGGAAGGCAGATGACGCTGACTTTTTTTCCTTTGGGTGATTATTTGGCATGGGTTTTCTAAATGCCGTGTTTCTCTCCTCGTTTTTTTCCTTTGGATCTCATGAAAGAAAAAAACAATTAAAATAAGAACAAACAGAACCATTAGTTGGTCGGAATGAACTCTTTTGTTCTCAGTGGAATAAAAAATCTATGTAAGATTTAGGGAACACATCTTGTCCCCGTTGCATTTCTTTCTTCTTAGTCGGAGTTAATTCTATCCCTTAATTTCCCAGAACAGTTAAATGTAACAACCTTTCTCGGTTCCAGCATCATGACATCACCGGTAGCTGGATTCCTGCCTTTTCGTGCCTTTTTTTCCTTTACACAAAATTTGCCGAATCTGCTGATCATAACATCCTCACCGGATTGCAGCGTGCTTTTGATAATCTCTAAAAAGGTTTCTACAACTTCATAAGATTTATTCCTGGGGAAACCGATTTTGTTCTGGATTGATTCTACGATTTGAGCTTTAGTGAGTGTCATGGCAGGGTCTCCTTTGTGTCTACAATATCCAGGATAAAACCACAGTTCCAAAAACTACGGAAATAATTCCAAATAACCTATAAATTTGATCTAACGCTGAACGAATGTACCCATCAACAAGTCCGTCATACAGGTTTTTACGGATGAAAAAGATAATGCCGCCTTCGATGACCGCTAAAAATCCTATTAATCTTATAAACCATTCCCACCCCCTTTCTTATTTGAGCTAAAAATCTATAGTACAACGTCCATAAACAGTAAAGATTTATTTAGGATTTCGTGCGTTATATTTCGGATTTTTGACCGAAATAATTAATATATAGTCTCTATATCATATTAATATCTTTAGTATTTTTCTGAATTTCTTGACTTATCCAAAGATTGCATGATAATGAAAACAAAAAGTTAACATCGGTGTGGTACTGACTGGCACAACTCGCTGATGCTCATTATGCCAGCAGCACACACCGGGCGTTCGGCAAATGAAAAAAAGTACCTTTTGATTTGCGTCTGTTATATCTATAGAAGGCAGTAGTCTTTAACAGAAATTCTTTATATAGCGTTCCAGTTCGACCTGTATTTAACAGGAGTTTCAATATGTTATTATATTTCTGATGTCACTTTGAGTTAGCGCTTATGCCTTGCGACCCTTTACTTCTTGACATCCAAAGTCATTTCTTCATATATTTTTCACTTAAAAAAGGATTTTTATCAATCATTACAATTGTTCCCCGCCGGTTTCTTCACGGGGGGCAACACAGCCAGCACGAAAGCAATCCAGGCTTGAGCATGCTCCTTTTCCCGGACCGGGGAGGAAATCTTCTGTTTTCGTCGATTAAAACGTTCTGAACAGCAACCCATTAAAGCTGGTTTTGATCAAAAGCCCGACTTCTCATGGAATATAAATTTAAGTCAAGAATGCCCATACGCATTAAGTATTTGTTCGATCGTTTCGTTGCCTTTACGATCATTATTATGTTACTGCCATTGGGAATATTAATCGTCGCATCGATCGTCGTCGAATCGCTCCTCACCGGTGAGCCTCCGCAAATTTTCGTTTCCGAGAAAAGACAGAGCGCCGGCCGAATCTTCCCGTTGCTTAAATTCAGGATCTTTAGAGTGAGTTCTCTGCGTCAACACCAGGATAGCAAGGTATCGATAAGTGTCAAGGCGCTTGAGAAGCCAGAGCATCTTACCTGGAGCGGGCAATGGATGAAGCCCTATTACCTTGACGAGCTTCCGCAGCTGATCAACATCCTACGGGGTGAGATGAGTCTGGTTGGACCCAGACCATATTTTGATGGCGACTGGCAGCGAGTGCCGCTCCTCGACATCCCAGCCCGCCGATTCCTCAAAGCAGGGCTGGTTGGTCCGTTTCAGGCCGTCAAAGGCCACGTTTCCGGACTTGATTCGGTAAACGCTCTGGACACAGAGTACTTTCATTTTACCATGTCTGCGTCCTTTTCCACACTTATGATGCGTGATATGAAGCTCATACTGAAGTCCTTCTTTACCTCCATGCGAGCTGAAGGGCTTTGAACACTAACATAATATCCTGGTCGTTGAGAATCATTATAAAATGCTCTCTTATCGATTCCAGATTCCGTAACTACACCTTGAATTGTCAAAAAATGAGTATTTCCATCCGAAATTGAACCAGTGCTCTTACCACAACCTCAAGGGAACAACAATTTGCATCAATTACATATAAAATCCATAAAAAAGCAAAAGGGCAAACCCTGTCATATGGATCTGCCCTTAACGTTAAAAAGACTATAATCCCCTTCATATCAATTTTTGTTTGAGATAGTTGATGCCTTTGAAAGGGAAACCAAAATGCTGCCTATTCATTTCCTTAAGCATTCTCTATTTACGAGCCTCTTAAACTCATAATATAACATTCTCTGTCAAAATGCATCGCCATTCCTTTTGAGGTGGAACGTACCAGGCTTCCTTCACATTCTATAAAACTCTTAACTTCCGCCAGTTCTTTAATACTGTCACTCGGTATGGTGAGGTTTAATGTAAACCGTGCATCTTCCGGAAAGGAGGAAGACTCCTTGGTATAAACGAATGCTCCGGAAGCAGATATGTTTTTGGTTTCAAGATCATAAACTTTTTTTCTGCTTGATGTTATGACTTCTAATCTTGCAGGGAGTGGAGCCGTAAATCTTTTATATTGACGTCTCTCTTTCATGGATAACTCCTTCCTTTTCTGAATATTATTGCCTAAATTGTTATCTCGGTAATCTTTGATTAGATTTGAGGCTTTCCATACCTATTTTCCGACGCGTTTGGCCGTATCTTGTTTTGGATTTGCGGATCTTGAGATTATTAATTATGCATAAAAAAACAATTTTGTCAATAAAAATAAATAAAAGCAATTGGTTGTGAATTTTCTTCATGTTTGTATGAAACTATTTACCACTTTCTCCTATGAAAATCATTTCCGTCCACCGACACCTAAATTTCCTGTTGCACAACCTTACCATTTGTCACCCTTTTACAGTCTGGATCCTCAACCAATTGATATCCGATATTGAATGGTTCTTTCCCGTATAAACGGCCTGAATCATTTAATATTTACTATGTGTTTAGTAAATTAAATCAATCCTCTTTGATAAGACCCCGACAACCGATCTCCTCCTCGATACCATCCTGCTTTTTCTTATATTTCTTCAAAAGACTGAAAAAACTGTCAAAAATTGGCCCGATTGTTGTCAAACATTGCCATAATCCCTTCAATCAAACAATTCAAACAATTAAGCTAACTGCTTGATATATAGCCGCTTTTTAAATTTATTAAAATAGAATGTTCAACCTTGCACGATTCTTGCTTTAAATTAGCTCAACTAATTAGGATTCTCGGGTGCGCGTGCATCTTTTCTGCCGGATATCTTCAAAAATTTAATAAAAAGAGAAGATTTACTCCGGTGTCAATAACGGCATTTCGGGATACTATTTAGGTGGTGAGTTATCATGTTTAAACTCTTGCTGATCATTGAAGTAATATTCAAAACATTATTCGTCATTGCAGAAATAGCGGCCATTTTTTGTATGTGGGTTTTTATAGTCGCCTTATTTACTGTGTTTCAAAAAAACGAATTGCCGGATTTTGAAGATATTGAGGTTAGTAACAGCGGTTGAAACCATGAATAGAGATTCTGCCACAAGCAACTTGACCGAAAGTAAAGCCGAATCAAGAACCATTTTGGACAATTACTACAGCGTACAATTCACCTTGAGTAGGATGGATCCGGCTTATCTGTTCAAATTGCGAGATATTTCAAATAACGGGCTATGCATTCTGGTAAAACAAGATTCCACCGTGTTCAGACAACTGAAAGAAGGTGATATATTGGACATGGAATACAATCCGACAAGATCTTCAGGTCCCACCAAACTTTTAAAAACCCAGATCACATCAAAAAATTGTTATGATCGGTTTAAAGGGCATTCTCTTGTCGAGCTTGCCATCATTGACAATTAGGATGGAGAG
>JBARSG010000366.1:0-6409 GCA_049644625.1 Desulfobacterales bacterium
GGTCGATACGGTGAGATCTGAACGATGAAGACAACCTTTTCCACGCAAATCAGCGAACATTCCCTTATAGAGCTTCAAGGCGTAACCAAGATATACGGCACGGGTTCCGCGGCCATGAAAGCCCTGCGGGGAATAGATTTGCACATCGGCCAGGGTGAGTTCGTGGCCGTAATGGGGCCAAGCGGATCGGGAAAGTCTACTTGCATGAATATTCTGGGCTGCTTAGATACTCCCAGCGGTGGAGTCTACCTTTTTGAAGGTGTCGATGTGGGAAAGCTGTCCCGCGACCAGCGCGCGCTGTTACGCCGGCATTATCTGGGATTCGTGTTTCAGGGCTTCAACCTCCTCAATCGCACGTCGGCTCTGGAGAACGTGGAGCTGCCCTTGGTCTATCGCGCCGTCCCGGCCGATGAGCGGCGGGAAAGCGCCTTGCAAGCCCTTGAAGCGGTTGGGCTCAAAGGGTGGGAAACACACACACCTGGCGAACTCTCAGGTGGACAGCAGCAACGGGTCGCCATCGCTCGGGCCATCGTTGCTGATCCCAAGTTGCTGCTGGCCGACGAACCCACCGGCAATCTGGATTCTGCCCGCAGTCGTGAAATTATGGAGATGCTTGCCGCATTCAACCGTGAATCCGGCATCACGATCGTCCTGGTGACCCATGATGCCGATATGGCGGCCTATGCAAAGCGAATCATTCGCTTCCTCGACGGGATCATCGACACCGAGGAGGAAAACGGGAAGATGCTATAATGTTAAGGGAAACGATTTTACTGGCCTTGCGGGAAATCCGGCGCAACCTCATGCGTTCATCCCTGACCATTCTGGGTATCGTTATCGGAGTCGCTGCCGTGATCACCATGGTGACCCTCGGCAGAGGGGCGACGGCGCAGGTGACCTCCGATATCACGAAACTGGGTACCAATCTTCTTCAGATTAGACCTGGGCAGCACCGCCACGGTCCCGGGGGCACCCAATCAACCGGTGACATGTTTAAGGTGGACGATGCAGACGCCATTGCCCGAGAAATCTCCGGACTTGTTGCGGTGGCACCGATGGTCTCTCAAACCACACAAGCAATCTACGGAAACGAAAACTGGGCGACCTCGGTTATCGGCAGCACTCGTGCCTATTTGCAGGCCTGCAACTGGCAGCTTGAGAGCGGGCGCCAATTCACAGACAGTGAACTTCGGGGAGGAAAAGGCGTGTGCATTCTGGGTGCAACCGTGCGCAAAGAGCTCTTTGGCGGCCAGAACCCTTTGGGCAACACTATCCGCCTGGAAAAGCTTTCATGCCAGGTGATCGGCGTCCTCGAATCCAAGGGGCAGTCCAGCTTTGGAACAGATCAGGACGACTTCGTGCTTATCCCATTGCGCACGATCCAGCGGCGCATCGCCGGGAATATAGATGTGAGCAGAATTTATGTTTCAGCAGAAGATGGCGTTTCCACCAGCAAAGTCGAACAGGATATCGAAAGGCTGATGCGTGAGCGTCGCCGCATTGCCATTGGCAAAGAGGACGATTTTTATGTCAGAGATATGCAAGAACTTGTCAGCACGATGACCGGAACTACCCGTGTACTTACCGGACTGCTGGGTGCAGTGGCGGCGGTAAGCCTCTTGGTCGGGGGAATCGGAATCATGAATATCATGCTGGTATCGGTTACGGAAAGAACGCGGGAAATCGGTATCCGGCTTGCCATCGGTGCCCTGGAGCGGGATGTGTTGATGCAGTTTCTGGTCGAAGCCGTAGTGCTGTCTTCCTTTGGGGGGCTGATTGGCATCATGCTCGGGGTAGTGGCGGCCGCGATAGGCGCGCGCGTCCTCGCTGTTCCCTTTGTTTTTGATCCGGGGATTGTCGCTATCGCCTTCCTGTTTTCCGCAGCTGTGGGCGTTATCTTCGGTTACTTCCCGGCCAGACAGGCGGGGCAGCTGGATCCGATTGAAGCGTTACGTCGCGAATAGTCCCACCATTCTTTGGCTTGCAAAGGCCCGGCCTATGATTTGAGATCAACTTCATTGTCATAAAAGAGAAACTCGGTATCCGGGCAAAGGGCCGAAAGGTTGGGGAGTCGAGGGGTGCATATCATCTTCGTGAAGCACGGACCGCGTAAAGAGAAACCTGATCCTGAGCGCATGGCGGTTCTGCGCACCCTACCCATTGAAATCAAACAAAAGATTACCGGAGAGGAGGCTCAGGCATTTCTTTACAATGAAGAATTGCCTGATTCCTTGATGGAGAAATTGAAAGATTACCTGGTTCCCGAAGGAAATGGTTGATCCCGGTTGCCGGTTACTGGTTTCCGGATGCTCGATAGCTTCTCGGGCTGGATAAGTCAGCGTTATACCTCAATTGAGCAGTCGATCAACCACCCGAACAGTGTTTAAATGAATCTCCACCGTATCGTTGATATTGGGGGCGTAGCCTCCTCCCAGAACAACAGCGATGGGAATTCCCCGATCAGCACACAGCCTCAGGACGTAAGCATCACGATCCATCAGACCCTGCTTGGTAAGTAAAAAGCCGCCCAGACGATCCTCTTTAAACGGGTCTGCTCCGGCCAGGTAAATAACAAGGTCGGGATGATGCTTTTTTATCAGGTCCGGCAGTACCTTGAGTTGCTCCAGATAGTTCTCATCGTCCACCCGCATGCTCCCGGGAAGACTGATATCGTAATTGCTGCATGCTTTCTGATATGGATAAAGGTCGTCTTGGTGAATACTGAAGGTAAAGACCGTATCGTCCCCTTGAAATATAGCGGCGGTCCCGTTTCCCTGGTGCACATCACAATCGATAACCATTGCCCGATCGATGAAACGTTCCACCTGGAGCTTCCGAATCGCCACCGCCATATCGTTCAAATGGCAAAAACCTTCCTCATGACCGGCAAAGGCGTGATGAAAACCTCCACCGAGATTCATTCCTATCCCTTGCTCTAAAGCAATTTTACACGCCAGGTAAGTACCCCCGCAGGCAACCTTTAACTTCTTTAATATATACCAGCTGATCGGGTTTTCACCGTTGATAAAACCCATCGGAGTAAACGCCAAAAGATAAAGACGTAAAAGATAGCCGCGGCTATGAACCAATGCCAGATCCTGGTCGCCAAGGTGGGCAGGGATGATAAAATCGTCTTGTGTTAAAATCTTCTCTTCAAGGGCTCTTTTGTAAATTAAAAAGTATTTCTTGACCGGGAAAAAATGCCACCAGAAACCGACGCGATATTCGGAGCTCCAGACAAAATTAGCCGTGGTCGGGTCTTCTCGGACAGCAATTTTTGTTGCCAACGGAGATTTGGGAACTTCAACTTTAGGAGGCGGCCAGAACTTGCCGGCCACCAATACAATCCAATAGACCAGCAGCAATGATCCCAGCCATATCCGCCACTTTCCACCTTCGGCCACAAGAAGGTAGATAATGATGATAAAGAGTATGATTTCAGCAAGGGTAAGAGGAAGCCTGGTATGGCCGAGGAGCTCTTCATGGCTGTATATCATAGCCGAACGCCTTTCGATTAATGATAATGCCGCAATTCTTCCCGAATGACATAATTTCGCCGGGATCAAATCCTTCGGGCTAATCTGACCCTGCAGAAAAAACATCGGTGGTCAGGTAACAGTTAAATAGTCTTCGAATTATAATGGAAGGCGGTTTGTGTGTCAAATGTCCCCTACTATTTTCAAAATATTACAACTAAAATCAACCAGCCGCCATTGACACTGCATTGCCGTTGTTTTAGGTTATGTTATAGAACCAATTTTTCTCTACCAACAGTGGCTGTGTCAAAGGCTGCATGAATATGTTCACTTGTCCCGACCCCCGAAACTACGAGGTCGGGAAATCGTCATGTCCCCAAGCCGTGAACCGTGAAACCCTTAATGGTGGGTCGGACCACGCTAAGTGTCTGATAATTTGTAAAAAGAGCTCTAAAAATGGCCGTTTTTTTGTCTTAAACCTTACATTTCCCCATGTGCGAAATGTAAGTTAAAAGGGCATTTTTGGGGTGAAAAATATCCTTTTAAGGAAAGAAAAGCACACCCAGATGGCGAGAGCAAAAAAAACATCAGGGTCGCATCTTAATTATTAATTATTTAAATTTCTTATCCGTTTTTCGAGTACACGGATGAAATATTCACATTGAAGAATTTATGGTTGTAAAATTTTACTCAACAAACGTTTAAAATTTATGAAAGATAAAGACTGATGAACGATATCCAAAATATTTATTCATCCATTCCCGCCAACATCCCCCAAGAATTATTCCAAGATATTTTGATAACAGATAACTTTAAAGTTAAACGGATCGTATCAAAAGGACATGCTTCGCCGAAAGATTTCTGGTATGATCAGGATCAAAATGAATGGGTAATTCTGCTAAAAGGCCGTGCCGGTTTATTGTTTGAAGGAAACGACAACATAATTGAGCTAAAACCTGGTGACTACATAAATATCCCGGCCCACCTTAAACACAGGGTTGAATGGACTGATCCGGACATTGAGACTGTGTGGTTAGAGATCATGTGGGGAAATTCAGAAAGGGATTGGGATCAAACCTTGATTCTTGAATAAAAGAGGGTGCCAGGGGTAAACGTAGCATTTACTTGGAATAAAATCGTGTAACGATTTTATGAAACGTAGCCATACCGATCAGTTAGGGTTTTAAAAAGGATGGGGTACAATGACAGAAGTGTTAAGAACCTCAGACGAGCGGTTCCTCGATCTTCCGAATTTTCCATACAATCCAACTTATATTGATGATTTGAAAGGTTTTGAAGGATTGAGAATGCACTACCTGGATGAAGGCCTTCAAAATGCTGACAAAATATTTCTATGCCTACACGGTGAGCCGACTTGGAGCTATCTTTACCGTAAGATGATTCCAGTCTTTACAGGTGCGGGGTATCGGGTGGTGGCTCCGGACTATTTCGGTTTCGGGCGTTCGGACAAACCGGTAGAGGAAGAAATTTATACTTTCGATTTTCATCGCAATACGCTTGTGTCGTTTATTAAACATTTAGAACTCAGAAACATCACTCTTGTATGCCAGGACTGGGGCGGGATTCTCGGACTCACCCTGCCAATGGAGATGCCTGGTCGGTTCTCCCGCCTTTTGATTATGAACACAACTCTTGGTACTGGAGACGTTCAACTTTCGAAAGGATTTCTCGAATGGCGCGCCTGGGTCAGAAAGAATCCTGATATGTCTGCCGGGCGGTTGCTGAAGCTAACGTGTCCGCATCTGTCGGAAGCTGAATGTGTGGCTTACGAATCCCCATTTCCCGATATTCGTTATAAGGCAGGAGTGCGCCGTTTTCCAGAAATGGTTCCTGATCGACTGGATGCGCCCGGTGCGGAGTTGTCGCGCAGAGCCCGAGAATGGCTGCGCAAAAAATGGACAGGGCAAGTGTTCATGGCCATCGGGATGAAGGACCCGGTACTCGGCCCACCGGTGATGCAGGCACTTCGCAATGATATACGGAACTGTCCCAGACCCTATGAACATTCAGAAGCTGGACATTTTGTACAGGAATGGGGTGAAGAGATCGCCAGAAGAGCGCTGGCAGCCTTTGACGGATAAAAGCATGAGAACATCAGGGTCGCATCTTAATTATTAATCATTTAAATTTCTTATCCGTTTTTCGAGTACACGGATGAAATATTCACATTGAAAACTTTATGGTTGTAAAATTTTTATAATTAATTGCAATGAAACCTGTAGGGACTGGGTACAAACCTTGATAATTGATTAAAGTGCGTTAATCTATAACCTTTTGTTATCTTATTATATAACGGTGATACAATTTAACTTTATTTAGGATTTCTGGACTTCTATACGGCATACTATCTGGGGCATCTCCAGGAAAAAAGGAGTTTGTGTAAATGTACAAGTCTATTCAACTATGTTTAAAATTGGCACTGATTCTGTTTATGGTCAATGGGTGCTCCGGAAAACGACCCGACGAAATCGGTATTGATCCCTCCGGCCTTAGGGGCTGCCCCAAAAGCCCAAATTGTGTATCGTCAGAAGCCAAAGACGAAAAGCATGCAATTGAGTCGTTTCGTCTAAAAGGGGATCCTAACGTAAGTTGGCCCCTTATCCAGGATGAAATAGCTTTAATGCCCAGGTGGACCATTGTCACGGCAACCGATAACTACATCCATGTGGAATGCAAGAGTCGGATCTTCCGATTTATTGATGATCTTGAACTATACTTCAATTCATCGAATGGGATCATCTCGATTCGTTCGGCGTCTCGCATCGGCTATTCAGATTTTGGTGCAAATCGCCGGCGTGTCGAGCTTCTTCGGAGCGAGCTAAGAACCAAACAGGTCATCGAGTAGTGGGATCTGACATTAATGGGGTCTGCTCTTGACTCTTTTCAGTTTTACCATGAGTCAAAAGCAGACC
>JBARSG010000367.1:0-9223 GCA_049644625.1 Desulfobacterales bacterium
ACAGATACTTCTGCGGCATGGATATATATGAACAAAGGCTGTGTGATTCCCATGATGGTAGTGCCGTCTCTTGTGGGAATCATGCTCGGATCTTTTGTGGGCGTTCGTCTTCTGAAAATCGCCAAGCCTACATTTATCCGGTGGATGGTGATCGCAATCCTGGCTTTTGCCGGTATTAAAGCCCTGTCCAAAGGTTTAGGATTTTAATTCTAAAATTTATCGCATATAAGATCATAACAATATTTCATCAGGAGAAAAGATATGGAAGAAAAGACCAATGACCTGTTAAAAGCAACACCCGAACAGCTTCTTTATGCCAGAATACTTGAAAAGGGCATGTACCTCGGTTTACTGGTCCTTTTTATAACCTATGCCCTCTATGTATTTGGCATTATGGATCCATATATTCCGATGGATAAAATTTCCAACTACTGGTCAATGAATGTGCATGACTATCTTGAACACGCCGGAATCAAGGATGGATGGGCCTGGTTGGGTATGATAAAGTACGGAGATTTCGTTAATTTCATTGGTATTACCATACTGGCGGGTGTTACCATCATATGCTATGCTGGAATTGTACCTACGCTCCTTAAAAGCAAGGACACGGTTTATGCAATTCTGGCGGTACTCGAAGTCATTATCCTTAGCGCCGCTGCCAGTGGAATTCTTGCCGTGGGGCACTAGCCTTATTTGTTATTTTGTTTATCATTTTTCGCAAAATATCGAGCTATTCTCCTGATGAATCGAACTCAAACCGTTTAATTTTGCGCCAGAGTGATACCCGGTCAATGCCCATTATTTTCGCCGCCTTGGTCTTATTACCATCGCACTTATCCAGTACCCACTTGATATAGTTTTTCTCCTGTTCCTCCAGGGTGGGAAACTCGGAATCACGCCGACGGTAGGTTTCAACCGAAAGATTGCTGATATATTCCGGAAGATCACCCGCCTGTATCTCCGGTCCGCTTGCCAGGGCCACGGCTCTTTCGATGACATTTTCCAGTTCTCTGATATTTCCCGGCCAGGTGTATTGACAGAGCAATTCCATGGATTCCCTGGCAATACTTTGAACATCCTTATTCATTGCCTTACATTTTTGAGTCAGAAAATGATATGCCAGCAGCGGAATATCACCGTCACGATTGGATAGAGAGGGAAGTTTGATTGTAATCACATTGAGTCGATAAAACAGATCCTGTCGGAAATGACCTTTTTCTACATCCTCCTTGAGATCGCGATGAGTAGCGGCGATGAAGCGCACATCGACAGAAACGGGGGTCTCTCCTCCAACCGGTAAAACCTCTTTTTCCTGAATAACACGCAATAGTTTTACCTGCATGGTCAACGGCATATCCCCGATTTCATCCAGAAAAATACTTCCGCCGTCCGCCACTTTAATCAGACCTGCTTTTGCTTTTGTAGCGCCGGTAAATGCATCCTTTTCATGGCCGAAAAGCTCATTGGCCATCAAATCTTCTGTGAAAGAGCCACAATTAAAGGCTATAAATTTTTTTTCTGAACGAAGACTAAGCTGGTGGATTGACCTGGCTACCAGTTCCTTGCCGGTTCCGCTTTCTCCAAGTATTAGAACATTAATGTCAGAGGGGGCAATCTGATTGATGGTTTTCTGGACCTCTATCATTGTTTTGCTCTGGCCCACTATAGAAGAAATTTGTTGGTACTTTTTGAGTGTATCCTTAAGTTCAAGGTTTTCAAGCTGGAGTCGGCGTTTTAAAAGCGCCTCTTTGGCAATTTTGCGGACTTCTCCGATTTTATACGGTTTTGCGATATAGTAATAAGCTCCTTGATGCATCGCCTCGACGGATGAATCCACGGTGGCATAACCGGTTATCATGATTACTTCGGTGTAGGGTTGAAGCTCTTTTGTTTTCCGTAACACCTGCATCCCATCCACTTGCTCCATTTTCAGATCAGTGATGACCAGATCAATGCTTGTTGATTGAAGCAATTCGATGGCCTTTTTCCCGTTGTTTACGGAGACAACTTCATATCCTGTTTTCACGAGGATATGTTCGAGATTTTTACGTGCGATATCCTCATCTTCCACAACAAGAATGATTTCTTTATTCTTCTCCACGGTCATCATTTAAATCCGGGCTATGTTAAGTAATTAACTGGATAGTATAGGAATTTCCTTTTTTGGACACAGATGAACACAGATTATTAAGATTCTTAAATTGCAAAACAACAATATTATCTGCGAAAATCTGCGTCCTATTTAACTTAACAATATTTGAAATAAGAGATTACGAATATCTAATGGTTCCTTATTCAGGCTGATCAAAAGGTAAAAAGCAGGTAAATGTTGTTCCTTTTCCTACTTCACTGGAGACTTTAATTTTGCCACCGTGTTGTTCAATAATGCCGTATATAATGGAAAGCCCCAGACCGGTACCTTTACCGACTTCTTTTGTGGTGAAAAAGGGGTCGAAAATCTTTGAAATAATTTCTTTTGGGATACCATCCCCCGTATCTATAACCTGGATACAAAACCCGTTGTTACTTTCCTGTTTGCATGCCTTGATGGTAACGTCCCCGCCATTTTTCATGGCCTGAACGGCATTTACGATTAGATTGATTAAAACTCGTTCGATTCCTAAAGGACCGACACTGGCCTGTATATCGTCGGGCACTTCCACTTTAAGAGTTATATTATCCGGCACCTGTGATTTAACCCGTTTGATTGCATTGTTAACCAGATCCTTAAAATAAACCTGTTTTAAAGTAAGAGATCTCTCCCGTGCAAATTCCAGCAGTGATTTAACAATCTCCTTACTCCTTTCCACCTCTTTTTCCGCGCCGATTAAAAGCTCTTTTTTATATTCAAGATCGTCGTCTTCCAGCTCTTCAACCAAGATCTGAATTGAAGTGGAAATATTATTGAGCGGGTTATTCAATTCATGGGCCACGCCTGAAGTCAATCTCCCAAGAGAGGCTAGTTTTTGAGCCTGCACCAGCTCTTTGTTCCGTTTGTTCAGCTCACTGATCATATTATTAAGACTGGTTACCAGGGATTCAAATTCGTCGCCGGTTTTTATTTCTGGTATGTTTTCAAAATCTCCCCTGGCTATTTTTGTAATGGCATTGCCAATGGTTTTCAAAGGACGGCCCACATTAAAGATTAAAAAAAGAGCAACTAAAATAGACAGGATAAAAACAGGAGCCAAAGCGATTAGATGTATCATCTTGGATTTTCCGATCAAATCCCGGGTAAATTCACTCTCTTTTTTTACGATTTTTTCAAGCTCGCTGGTAATTTTCCTCCCTTGCTTTTGGATTAATTGGATAAAATCCTGTGGAGCCATTAAATGTCCGTTTTCTTGCATCTTCAAAAGGTTTTCAAGAGCGTCTTTATACTCCTCAAGTTCGATTAACCTTTCATCGAGATTTTTGGCCACTGTATATTTTCCATATTTCGCCAAGATGCTACGAAGGTTGTTCTCAGCTGTATTTACATAGCTAAGGGTCTGATCAATATTCTTTCTATCAAATGTTAAGAAATAGTTTTTCTCGTATCGGCGGGCTTCCAGGATAGTATTAAGGAGCTCGTACTTTCTTTCGATAATCTGGATCTTTTGATTGAGAATATACTGGCTATGATAACTTCGCAGCCAAATTAACCCGCTAATTACCATAAACATGGCAAAAGCAAGAAAGATCTTTTTTCTAATACTGATTTTCATACTGCTACATTTAACCTACATTGATTTTAGAGCTTATGATCTCAGATCCGCGATCCAATAATCAACAGTCAACTGTTAATTATTAATTGTTACCCATTGATTATTAGCCATTATTTCCGATCCCTGTTCCCTATGTATAATACGGCAGATCAACCTGGCAGAAAACGTCTTTTACTCCGGGAACTTTATTTGCAATTTCATTAATCTCCCTGATTAAATCTTGCTGAATGGTTTCTTTGATATGATGCTGCAATGCCGGGCTGGCAAAACCTGTTTTTCTGATTTTCTGAGCCGCAACCTTAACCTGAACCTCCCCGTTTATAACAGATACTTGGGCTTCACAGATCGGCTGAAGCTCTACTTGAATGCGATTGGCAATGGCAAGGTCATCGGTGATCTGTTTAGATTCCTCTGTTGTTTGATAATTTTCGCTTTTGGCTGCATGACAGATGATTTCACAAGCATCCTGAATGTTCAGCTCACCGACTTTAATTACAATATCATATAGCCAGGGGTCATTAAGATCCATCTTGTATAGGTAGTGTGTCCAGTTAATACGATTTTTATCTTCACTTTCAATGATCGCTAATGCTTGTTCTCTTGATATGTTCTGCCTTTGCTGCAGAAGAACTATCCGGTCATCTTTTTCGGCAAGTAGCCTGACTTTCAGCACATTGGGCACCTCAGTAAGTAAAAGATGACCGGCATGGCCGTGGTAGACAACATTTCCTTTCCTCACATATCCCAAGAGAGCGGCTTTGATATACTCAAGATACCTTTTTTTGCCGTGGACCATCCGCTCGAGAATATTGGGAGCGTCATTGAGCGATCGGATCAGTTTTTTTTCCGAAACATTGAAAAGCTGGGCGGCATCGACCAGAATCTCCCTGCTCACACATTCATACCCCAACGTTCCGGCCACCTTTTCAGCAATCTCCTGACCGTGGCTGAAACTTCCCCGTGAAATCGTGATAACAGCCATAACCTGTCACCTCTTGAATAGCACGTATTCTGAATCTGAAACCGTTTAGTTCTTTGAAACAAACCGGTTTTAAACGAGCTTCAAATATGTATAAATACGAAATGTTGAAAGCACGAAAAAATATTATTTTTCGTGCTTTCGTGATATTTGTATACTCTAATTTTAACTTCCTTGTATTCTCTGGTCAAGCCTGTTGTTACTGAATCCCATAAAAGAAATAGAGAATGGTCAATTCCACTGCTAAAAAGATGACGGTCATCACTGCACCCGCCTTGGCATAGTCCACCGTTCGATACCCCCCGGGCCTCATGATGAGCGCATTGACCTGGTGTGTGGGCAGCACAAACGTGTTGGAAGCAGACAACCCAACAACCAGCGCGGCCATTCTAGGGTCACCGCCGGCCATGACCGCCATGTTCATACACAGTGGAACCAGCAAAACTGTTGCGCCCACATTGGAAACCACCAGTGTGAAAAAAGAGGTCATGACACCCACCGCCGCCAGCAGAACAATGGGCGTCGGATGTCCCAGCATTCCAAGAACGAATTTTGCAATAAACGCGGCGGTTCCGGTCTTCTCAAAAGCCATGCCAAGTGGAATCAATCCTGCCAGAAGGAAAACAGTCATCCAGTCGACTGCCCGATAGGCTTCGTCTACCGAAAGCACACCGGTTATGATCATACCAAGGGCGCCTGACATCAGCGCCACCGAAAGTTGAATTTTAAAGACAATGATTTGCGTCAATGCCACTGCCAACCATATCACCGCCAGTTTGGCCTTTTCCGGGCGCATGATTTCACCTTCAAGGGCCGTGGCAAATGTGAGGGCCCGAGGTAGTGGCTGATTTCTTAAAATGTGAAATTTCTCCCAGGGCCCCTGCAACAGCAGCGTATCTCCCATTTGCAGCCGAATATGGGTTAAGTTGCTGTAAATAATCTTGCTGCCGGTAAACAGCGCCACCGGATTTACACCGTATAATTCTTTAAAATTGACCTGGCTCATGGTTTTGCCGATTAATTCAGACCGGGGAGAAACCACCGTTTCCGCCATTCCGGCATTAATTACTGCCAGGCTCTCTGCGAAAATATCCAAGCCGTCTTTGATCTCCCATCCGTATTCTTCTACCAGCATATGAACCATTTTTACTTTCCCGATAACGGCAATGTCATCTCCCGGAGAAATATTATCGGTACTTTTCGGCACAAAACTTTTTTCATTGTCGGATGCAAAATTGATGGCCACCACGGTCACCAGGAACTTGGGCCTGATGGCCAGGTCCCCTAACATTCTGGGACCTTTAAAATTATCGGGGATGTGGATTTCAAATGTATGTTCAAGCCCCTCATAGGCTTCCATCAGCAACGCCGTAGCCCCCTTTTCCGCTTCGCCTTCCGCGGCCGGAAGGATAAATTTGCCGAAAATGATAAAATAGATAATGGCACTGGCAAGAAGGCAGATTCCGATGGGGGTCTGGGTGAAAAGGCCGAAGGGTTCCAGCTTTTTTCCGCCGAGAACCATCAAATCATTTAACAGAATCGTGGGACTGGCACCCACCAGTGTGATGGTCCCGCCGATAATGGCACAGAATCCCATGGGCATCAGAATTCGGGACACCGGCACACCCATTCTTTTACCAATGCGCTGGGCAGCCGGAAGGAATAGTGCCGCAGCGCCGATGTTCTGCATCATGCTGGAGATGATTCCCACAGTGCCGGATATCAGGGTAATCACTTTCTTTTCGCTATTGCCGGCCAGTTTGACGATGGGCCCGGCCACTTTGTTCATTACCCCTGTTTTGTCAAGACCGGCGCCGATGATAATCACCGCCATGATGGAGACGACAGCGTTACTACTTAAACCTAAGAATGCTTCTTTCGGCGTCACCAGACCGATAAGGGGAAGCAAAACCATCATAATGATCCCTACAACATCGACGCGAACCCATTCAAAAATAAACAAAACAATTGCAAAACCCAGTACAATCATGGTCAAAGTCATTTCAAGTGTCATCGCCGAATATCCCTTCCTGTTTCATAACATTAGAATTTCGAAATCTTTTTTATATCCTTGGTCATTTCTTTCGTCTGAACTTAAAACACAGCCAGAATGCAAAGCCAACAAGTACAAGACCAAAAATAAAATGTGTATCCATTCCATCCCCCTTTATATTGCAGTTAAAAAAAAATCATATAATGCACAAATTTTAGCTTTTTACAATATGGAATACCGTTTTGGCAAAAAAAAACAGAAGATCTGAAATTTTTGTAAAATCAGAATCTTCTGTTTTAGTAACAATTATATTTATGACCGCTTGTTAGGGCTTTAACTCACTTCAGTTATGGGTTATCTGCCATCGATTTGTTCGGGTTGTTTCAAATTGGAACAAATGGCAAACAAATAATTACACCATGGAATAAACGTAAAGATTACGACGGAGTCGTTCACCTTCCTCAATTCTGCTTTCCTCACGATCTTCCACCGATTCCGAAACCACAAAAGCAATGTCTTTATGCTCTCTGTTGATGGATGTCAATGCCTCTTCCGGCTCGCTGAACATCACCACGTGATCAAAAGGGATCCCTTTTTCAGCGGCTGCTTCCTGAAACAGGCCGGCACTTTTTTCAGACATGCTCTTAAACTCTTCACAAACCTGATTGCGTGAAGATGAAAACAGCTTGAATGTTTCGCAGGACAAAGGAGCGGTATTTAAGGCCAGAATTTCATAAGACATCCGCTGTGCCATATCCAGAGCATAGTCGATGATCTCTTTTGAAAAATCGCTTTCTCTGCCCATAACCAGTAGTCTTGTGGGTTCCTGCTCTACTCTTTTCTCCGCCATTGTCTCCATGGCATAATCGGATTCACCGGCTTCGGCAAAGGTGATCGCCTCTTGGTACTTGTCCATTTTATTGCCGGCCCTACTCAACTTTTGTTTGATTCTTCCAAAAATTCCCGCCATTTTTTATCTCCTCCTCATATGTATTGGGTTGTTTAGCTTTGAACGACTACCAACGGAACCGATAGGTGCTTTTTTATTCCAGCCGGCGCTCTTTTCTTTTTTGAAATCCTACTCGCCTGGCCTATATCTTGAATCGAAGCATCGTAAATGGTTAACACAACATCCCGATGGTAATTGACATAATTGATAATCTCTTTTTCAGGCGTGCCGGATGTCATCGAAAAGTGACATCGAACGCCTTTTTGTTCCGACTCCAACATCAGGTGATTAATTTGCTTTGAGGCCTCAGCCATAATTTCTTTTGCGGTCCCATGCTCTCCGGCTTCGGCAAAAGCCGCCGCCGCCATGGACCCTTCGATGAATATCCGGGCATGCTCGGCCTTTTTTCGCATTTCTTTGAGGTATTTCCTGTAACTTTTCGGCCGGATAATTTGAAAAACCTTTAATTCCGCCTTTATCCGCTTGCAAAGTTCTACCGCATAGCGAAATGTCTTTCTATCAGGTGTAATTCCGTCAATGGCCAATAAAACTTTTTCCATTTTTGTCCCCTTTTGCAGACCAAAAACCAATTCTTGCTACATTCGCATATCCTGACGGGTTTCCTCCCTTCGCTGGATACGTACATCTGTGCGTTTCCGACTTCTTTTTTCCGGTTTGTCATGCATGATATCCAGGGCTGTTTCATGTTCACCGGCTTCGGCGAAAGTTATAGCCGCCATCAATCTGTCGAAAGTTTCTTTAAATTTAAACATGGTTGATTTCCTCCTCTGAAAAATGTGTTAAAGTTTTTTTCTATTTGCTAATGTAGTAGCATCTTCCGTGCCAACCCTATCAATATTGCCACATCATATTGATATTATTAGTTTTATTTGCATATTCGGGGTGATAAAGGACCGGACTTTAACCGTTACAATTTGCAATGCTTTTTCGAGCCTATATATTTTTTATAATAAAAAGAAGGTGTTGTAATATATTGCGGAAAAGAATCACAACATTGCAAATTGTAACGTTAACCCTGTTTTTGTATCTACCCCAAAGAAAAACCATTGCGTGCCTGATCTTAATCTGTTTTATAAAGGGAAAAATTTGAATGAGGATCAATTATGCGCATATTTAAAAAAGAAAAAGGACAAATTAAGGAACTGTCATCGGAAATAGATGAATTAAAACAAAATGTTATTAAATCTAAGATGCCGGAACAGGTGGAAAAAGTAGCCTTTAAGGAAATAGAACGGCTCACGAAAACCAGCCCATCCAGTGCGGAATACACAATCGGCATTAACTATATCGATTATCTGGTCAGTCTTCCCTGGAATAAAATGACCGATGACAACCTTGATATTAAACGGGCGGAATCAATCTTGAATGAAGAACATTATGGGCTGGCTCAGATTAAAGATCGGATTCTCGAACATCTTGCAGTCAGAATATTAAAGATGTCCCGCCAGCATAAGATATTGGTTGTGGATGATGAAAAAATAACACGCCGGAATCTGGAGCATGTTTTTAAAAAAGACGGCTATCGAGTCAATACCGCTGCCAGCGGAGCTGAAGCCCTGAGTTTTCTGGAACAA
>JBARSG010000368.1:0-3409 GCA_049644625.1 Desulfobacterales bacterium
ATATATTTGTACCCTAAATGATCGAAAGTCGAGGATACCCCAGATTCAAGGCATCAAGGACGAAGCCGTAATCGTCTACTGCGAGTTCTTGATAACGAAGAAGATAGGGTATCATCGACTTTCCTGAAAGGTAAACAAAATGGAATTTTTTTATAAATCTTATACCTCATTTATAGTCTTGTTATAAAAATTCATCTAACTCTACTAAAATGCTAAATAAACCAAATAAATAATATGTGTTCCCCATTTTGTTTACGATCAATTAGGGTTGTATTCATATACGGCTATATATAGAGCAATAAAATTATAGCTTACATATTTCTTCCCGGTTTAAAAAAGGCGCTTTTTTTACCAACTCGGCAATTTGTGGATCATCGTCCAGCCAGTGCTTAATATTTCCCAGAAGGCTGGCCGCATAAGGACTGTGGTTGCCGTCGGCAAGAAAATAGTTTGCCCATAGACCCTCCTTCTGGCAATCAACCAAACCCGCCTCTTCCAGTATTTTAAGATGCTTGGAAACACTGGGTTGTGAAATTCCTATAGCACTCTGCAGCTCGCAAACACACATCACTTTTTCCTGCAACAGCTTTAAAATTTTTACTCTGTTGGGATCGGAAAGGGCTTTCATGACTTTGACAAATGTTTTCATGGCAACTCCTAATATACTTAAAAAAGGATGTATGGCATGATTGGATACCTGTCAAACAAAAAATTTTCAGAGGGAATAAAGGGATGGAAAGAATCCGGTTTTGTAATGATGTAAAGAGATACAAATGGAAATTTTTCAAGGGAAAAGCAAAGATACTTTTCCCTTGAAGAAAGGCATTTTTTATTAATAGGGGTGAAATTCTCGAATTCGATACAATGGCTTTTTGGTCTCTTTATCGATTTCCGTGAAGTACTTGTGGTATTCGGTGACTTTAAACAGCCCCATAAACTGATTACAAAGGGGATACCCCGCCTCAATCCAGCCTACAATGCCGTCCTTATACCACCACACATTGGTGTAACCATATTGTGCCAGTCTTTCCCCTACGTAAGCCCCGCGTTTGTGTGTTCTGCACCACACCACGATTTTGGCATCTTTATTTTTGATTTTTTTTGGGAACGTATACATATGACCGGCATGGATATGATCCGTGCCGACGATGTGAGCGGCATAAAATTCAGGATGAGTCCGAAGATCAATCAAATAGGCATCTTCCTTTCCGGCACGTACCTTGTCGTAAAGTTCTTTGAATTGTTGAACAGTTAGCTGACGTTCCGCAGGGAAGACTTTCGTCGCTTTCTCCCAGGCCTTTTTCTCATTGGCTTTAAGCATTGATGAATCGTCAGCAAGAGCAAAACCGGCCGTAGTCAAAGCAAAAACCATAACAAAGGCGAAAATAAACAATTTTTTCATAATCTTACCTCCTTCTATAGATTTATTTATAATTCTACAAAAGTCACTAACCCTTTAAACGCGTATTACCTCCTTCCCGGGTTTTTGTTGCAAATTGGCTAGAATTCTATGCCGCAATCCTTGAGACCGGCAATACCTGAACCCACACTTACCGTATCATCAATTCCGTGGGCTGCAAGATTTATCTGGGCTTCATATGAGCGGATACCGGTGTTGCATAACAGAATTATTTTTTTATCCCTCGGCACCTCGTCATATCGCCTTTCCAGCTCATCATGAGGAATGCTCTTCCAAATACCCGGGAATTTCTCCTCAAAAGGTATGGCATCCGCACGCGCCCTGCAGTCGAGAAAGAAACATTCTCCATTGTTGCAAGACTCCCAGCATTTAACAAATTCTTCCATTTCCATAGGCTTATACATGCCGTCAAGAAAGTTCTCAGTGGTATTGCCAAGGGCGTTCACAATGTCCATGGCAGAAGCAAATGGAGGAGAATAGGCAATCTCTAAATTGCTGACATCCTCCACCTTGGCCTTGTTCATAATAAGCGGGGCAACGGCATTTATTCTGCCAACCATTTCGCTCCCTTCGCCGCCCCAGCCCTGGATGCCTAAAACCGTTCGGGTCTTTCTGTCTACGACGAGTTCAAGATATATTATTTCTTTCTCGGGGTAGAAATGAGCCCGGTCGAACTGAGCCACCTGAATGCTTACGGCGTCGAACCCTTCTTTTTTTGCGATATCGATGGAAAGCCCTGCGCCTGCCAGCGATTTTTCAAAGATTTTTACAACAAAACTTCCGACGCCTCCTTTGAACCGGGCGTCTCCGCCTGCCAGGTTTGTTCCGATGACACGCCCCTGACGGTTGGCCATAGAGCCCAGTGGGATGTAGGCCGGCTTGCCCGTGACAAGATTTTTTATCAGTACACAGTCACCCCCTGAAAAAATCTCAGGATCGGAAGTCTGCATTCTGTCGTTCACTATTATATGCCCGCCCGGCCCGGTCTCAATACCCGCCTCTTTTGCAAGGATTGTATTGGGCACGATGCCCACAGACATGATGACAAGATCCGCCGGAATGGTGCGTTTATTGGTTTTTACTGCCGTTACGTATTCGTCTCCCTCAAGGGACTGAACGATCTCCTCAAGATGGAAATTCACCCCGTTCTTCTCCATGCAGCGCTGGGCCATAATGGAGATGCTCCTACTGACAAAACCCGGCATGACCTGATCAAAATATTCGATAACCGTTGTCTCGATTTCCCACATATCGGCCAGTGCCTGGGCCATCTCAAGCCCTATAAACCCTGCTCCTATGATAACTGCCTTCTCCACACCGCCTTGGGTTATTTTTTGCTTTATGGCAATTGCATCCCTTAAGTTGCTGACATTAAAGACGTTTTTAAGGGAAGTCCCCGGCATATCCAGCTTTCTGGGAACGGAGCCCGTGGCAAGTACGAGCTTGTCATAGGAAATATCGCTCTCTTCACCACTGCTCTTTTTGATATGCACCGTTTTATTTGAGCGGTCGATTTTCGTGACTTCGGTGCCTGTCATGGCGATAACCCCCTTGTCGTTCAAGAAAAAATTCTCATCCCGAACCATGTGGAAACTGGTGGATCTGAGTTCGGTCTCGTCGCTCACATCCCCTGCCACATAAAATGGTATGCCGCACCCTCCGTATGATATCAATTCATCCTTGTCTATTATGGTGACGTTTGCATCCTGCCTGAGCCGCTTGAATCTGCAGGCGGCCTTTGCTCCAAGGGCGACTGCACCCACAATAACTATGTTTTCTGACATTTGTAATCCCCTGCTGTTAAGTTGTTGGTTAAAATTATTCGAACCTTATATATACTAAATATATAAAAGCTGTTATTAGCGAACCGTTTTGTAAGCACTATCAAAATCAAAAGTCAACAGACAAAATTTGCCTTATCAGGGTAAACGCATTTGATTTCGGTGCAGCGTAGCGACGGCGTGTTTCTCTTGGAAACCGACTGACTGT
>JBARSG010000369.1:0-7210 GCA_049644625.1 Desulfobacterales bacterium
GCAGCGGGGCGGGTCTCAATGCCGGAGAAAACATGGAGTTGAGGATGCAGGGCGCTCTGCCCAGAATCAATGCAGCCAAATATGTCCACGAAAAACACGGTGTGAATATGCTGTCCTGTATCTGTGCCATTGACAGGGCGGCGTTTCCCACTGCCTTGGAGTACTGGCTTCCTGAAGTGGATAACTGCGGTGTTCACGAGTTGGTGTCCAATGCCCTGATTTTGCCCGGAGAGAAAAAGAGGACAGCAGACCTGCGCAATGAACCGTTGCCGGGAATGGAGGATGAGGATGAAGAATAATAAAAAGATATATGATAAAGGAATGGTTATTGTAGGTCTTTGCATCTTTGTGGTTTTGATAACCTTTCCTTTCTGGTTCAACCTTGGAAATGCCGCTCCGGCGCCAGAACCCAAAATTGCTGACAAAGCCAAAGCCGCCAAAGAGTGTGTCATGCCCAAAGCATACATGAAGGTGGAACACATGCAGATTCTTAATGAATGGAGGGACACGGTTGTACGAGACGCCAAAAGGATCTATGTAAACAGCAGTGGAAAAGAATTTAATATGAGTCTTACCAATACCTGTTTGGATTGTCACACAGAAAAGGCTGAATTTTGTGACAAATGCCACAATTATGCTTCGGTAAGCCCTTACTGCTGGGAGTGCCACATCGATCCAAAGGAGACCAAGTGATGAAAAGCAGCAGAAGAAAATTTTTGAAAATAGCCGGGGTTTCAGCGCTCGGTTTAGGGGCCAGGCCGGTACTCGATGTGCTGGCATCATCCGGTGAGCATGAGGCAACATCCAAGCCCGAAATCAAGAAAGGCAAAGACGCCCTGACTGCCAGAAGATGGGCCATGGTTGTAGACACCCGCAAAATCGAATCCGAAGAAGACCTCAAGCCCATAATTGAGGCCTGCCATAAAATCCATAATGTTCCTGATTTTGAAAATAAAAATCATGAGATCAAATGGATCTGGATAGAAGAGTTTCAACATGAATTTCCGACCCAGGAACATGAATTTGTAGATGAAAGGGTCAAGCATTTACCTTTTTTAACACTTTGCAATCATTGTGGAAATGCTGCCTGCGTTCGGGTTTGCCCCACAAAGGCAACGTTTAAACGCGGAGACGGAATTGTGCTCATGGATTTTCATCGATGCATCGGCTGCAGATTCTGCATGGCAGCCTGCCCCTATGGATCCAGAAGTTTCAATTTCAGGGATCCGCGCCCCTTTATCAAGGAGACCAACCCCGAATTTCCCACCAGAACAAAAGGGGTCGTTGAAAAATGTAATTTCTGTGCGGAAAGACTGGCGGTCGGAAAAATGCCGGCCTGTGTAGAGGCGTCCAACGGTGTGCTGACCTTCGGCGATCTGGATGATCCTGAATCGGAAGTCAGAGAACTGTTAAAAACCAATTATGCGATTCGTCGTAAACCGGCCCTGGGTGCTGGGCCATCAGTATTTTATATTATATGAGGTGGATATGCTTGAAAAGGCGTTAATAGGAAGCAAGAGATACTATGGATGGATGGCGGCGCTCCTTGCCGTTATCAGCGTTGGTTTTGTCTGTTATCTGTGGCAGTTTCGTTTCGGCCTGGGAATTACGGGCATGAGCAGGGACGTATCGTGGGGATTTTATATCGCCCAGTTCACTTTCCTTGTCGGTGTGGCTGCATCGGCGGTAATGGTGGTTCTCCCTTACTATCTGCATAACTATAAAGCGTTTGGCAGGATTACCATTCTGGGAGAATTTCTGGCGGTCGCTTCGGTGACCATGTGTATCCTGTTTATTTTCGTGGATCTCGGCCAGCCCATACGGGTCATGAATGTCCTTTTGCACCCCACACCCAATTCGATTCTTTTCTGGGATATGATCGTTTTAAACGGGTATCTTTTACTGAATATCGTTATCGCCTGGAAGGTGCTGGAAGCAGAACGCAACAATGTTGCCCCTGCGGTCTGGTTAAAACCGTTCATATACATTTCGATCCCTTGGGCAGTCAGTATCCATACGGTAACGGCATATCTTTACTGTGGCCTTCCGGGCAGAGGGTTCTGGCTGACCGCCATTTTGGCGCCCCGCTTTCTTTCTTCAGCGTTTGCCGCAGGCCCGGCGCTTTTAATCCTGTTGTGCATGATTGTCAGAAAATTTACCAAGTTTGATCCGGGCAAGGAACAGATCCAGTCACTTGCCAAAGTCGTGGCATATGCCATCACCGTTAATGTATTCTTCTTCCTGTGTGAAGTTTTTGTGGTCTTTTACAGCCAGATACCGGAACATATGGACCATCTAAAGTACCTGTTTGTGGGATTGCACGGACACGGTGTTCTGGTGCCCTGGATGTGGGCTTCCATGATATTGATGGTGGTGTCGATTATTCTGCTTGTAAATCCGGTAACCCGTAAAAACGATATCGTTCTGCCCGTAGCCTGTGTGTGCGTATTTGTCGGCACCTGGATTGACAAGGGCCTGGGATTGATATCCGGCGGGTTTGTACCCAACCCTTTGCATCATGTGAATGAATATATCCCGACAATACCTGAAGTTCTTATTGCCATCGGGGTTTGGGCCATAGGCTTTCTGGTATTGACTGTCCTGTACAAGATCGGGGTAACGATCAAAGAAGAAATTGCAGGATTAGCATAAACTGTCTTTGACAGTTTTTCAGAGGGGTTCATCCGCAGGATGAGCCCCTTTTTTTCTTGACATTCTTTCACTAACTATATAAAAATTATTTAAATATTACGTAATAAGAAATTGCGTTTTTAGTGTAAGACCTACTTTTAAAGTTAACTGTAAAAATAAAAAAAGCCAGGAAGGCTGAATTGGATTGAAATCCAGTAAGTATTCCTGGTTTTTTTGTTTACGGGTGAAACAATGCATATATCCGAGGGAGTATTATCCGCACCGGTGCTTGTCACGGGCGCGGCCCTGGCCGTGACCGGGATCTCAGTGGGTCTGAAAAAAATGGATTACGATAAGATTCCAGAGGCGGCGGTCCTGTCAGCCGCTTTTTTTGTTGCCTCTTTGATCCACGTTCCAATGGGTCCATCCAGTGTCCACCTCATCCTTAATGGTATAAACGGACTCCTTCTGGGCTGGCTCTGTTTTCCTTCAATCCTGGTCGCTTTAGCGCTTCAGGCAATCCTCTTCCAGTTCGGGGGGATCACTGTGCTTGGCGTTAATACGGTAACCATGGCCCTGCCTGCTGTGATCGGTTACTATCTTTTCGGCAGACTTATAAAAGGAAAAAACGGGCTTTTGAGTTTGGCCGCCGCCTTTGCCTGTGGATTTTTCTCTGTTCTCCTTTCGGGTATTCTTGTGGCAGGTGCTTTGTTGTCTACAGGGGAATCATTTATATCAGCGGCCAAGCTAATTTTGTTGGCACATATACCCGTAATGATTATTGAAGGAATCATTACGCTGTTTTGCGTGGCATTTTTGAAGAAGGTAAAACCCGAGCTTCTGGGAGGTGTTTATGAAAAAGGGTCATAATATCCGGCTGTTCTTTATTTTTCTTTTTTTACCCGCTATCATTCTAATAGGGAGCCATGTTCCTGCCCAGGCCCATAAGGTAATGATTTTTGCCTGGGTTGAGGGAGATACGGTTTTCACTGAGAGTAAGTTTAGCGGAGGGAAAAAGGTTATTAATGCCCAGGTTGTAATATTTGATACGGATGGCAAAAAACTCCTGGAGGGAAAGACGGATAACAAGGGGGAATTTTCTTTTAAAATACCCAAAGTAACTGACTTGAGGATCGTCCTTAATGCCGCTATGGGCCATAAAGCAGAGTGGACGGTCCCGGAATCAGAGATTCGAGAAGCAGGCAATATTGTGGAGGAAAAAAGTGCTGTTGAGCCTTCCGAGCCAACAACTGTCGGGTTAAGCAAAGAAGAAGTCCGGAAGATTGTTGAGGATTCTCTGGATAAGAAACTCAGGCCAATTGTCAGGATGATAACCGAATCCAAGAATACTAAGCCCTCTCTCACCGAAATAATCGGGGGCATAGGCTATATCTTCGGACTCATGGGAGTCGCACTATATTTTAAAAACAGAGGGAAAAAGCGTTAGTTCCTTAACTGTGAATTTTGTGCTTTTTATGGCAAAACATTTTCGCCATACAAGACACTAAGTCACGAAGATGATTTTAAATAAAATAGTTTTCCTTTGTGTCTTCGTGCCTTTGTGGCAATTTTTTCCGGCTTGTCCGGGTTGAGGTTTAGAAATTCAAAATGATTGAAGAACCATTTTCTACGGGCAACTCCATTATTCATGGCCTGGATCCAAGGGTTAAAATTATCGTAGTTGCACTTTTTTCTGTGATTGTTGCCATATCAAGCAGATTCTTAGCACTGCTTCCCGCATTGGCCATATCCCTATTTCTTGTGGCCATGGCCAAACTTCCAATAAAAAAAGTCTTCAACAGGTTGTTATTAGTCAATGGATTAATCCTTTTCCTTTGGTTCGTTCTTCCGTTTACATACAACGGTGAAAGATTGTTTGCCATAGGACCATTTATCGCAACCAAAGAAGGGATATTGCTTGCAAGCCAAATTACAGTCAAGAGCAATTCTATCCTTTTGTCCATGATTGCTCTTTTGTCCACAACACCGATTTTTTCACTGGGCCATGCCATGGGACAACTCCATTTCCCGGATAAAATAACACACCTTTTTTTGTTTACTTTCCGCTATATCCATGTAATTTATAAGGAGTATCGCAGACTGATAAACGCTATGAGGGTGCGTGGGTTTGTACCTCGAACAAATATGCACACCTACAAGAGTTATGCCTATCTTGTGGGAATGCTTCTGGTCAGAAGTTATGACCGGGCGGAAAGAATCCACAAGGCCATGCGTTGCAGAGGATTTAACAACAGGTATTATTCACTAACACAATTTTCCCTCAAAATGGAAGACATCTTGTGTCTGTCTCTGATGTCGGCTGTAATTTCAGGATTGGCGGTTTTACAATGGGTAGTAACAACCTGATTATTAATTTAACAGGGTTATCCTTTTCATATTCGGCAGATAACCCCGTAATTGATAACCTGAGTTTTCATCTCCATCGAGGGGACCGGATCGGTCTTGTGGGGCCAAACGGCAGCGGTAAGACCACGCTTTTTCATATTATCCTGGGTCTGTTAAAACCCTGTTCAGGGACCGTCGAACTTTTCGGCAGGCAAGCAAAACAGGAAAAAGATTTTAGGGAGGCCAGAAAAAGAATAGGACTCCTTTTTCAAGACCCTGATGACCAATTATTCAGTCCCACGGTCCTCGAAGATGTAGCCTTTGGCCCGCTAAATCTGGGAAAATCGCCGGAAGAGGCAAAAGACATTGCCTTGAAGACACTTGATAAGCTTGATCTTTCCGGCTTTGAGGACAGGATAACCTACAAGCTTTCAGGGGGTGAAAAAAGGCTTGTCTCTCTGGCTACGGTTCTTGCCATGGACCCGGAGGTGCTTCTTCTTGACGAACCTACCAATGGACTGGATGAAGAGACAGAAGAAAAAATAACAAATATTTTAAGAAAACTAGAGCTATCCTACATTTTTATTTCTCACAATTTTGATTTCCTCTCAAAAACCACGGATAGGATATATGCTATGGCAAAGGGAAAGATTTCCTCTGATGAGGCCATAGCCCCCCACTCCCATATTCATATCCATAAATCCGGCAGCATGCCTCATAAGCATAAATCTTAAGTCATTATATAAGGTGTCCCGGCGCAAAAGCGCCGGAACACCCGTGTTGTAACTTTCTTAAAACTCAACAGCAAGTTGTGTGGTAATCAAATCCCTTTCGTCATCATTCTCGAATTCTCCATGGAGATATTCGAGAGACAGGGATGTATTCTCAAACAGGCCATACGTGAGTGCCGCGCCATACTGATCTTCGGGAAGAAAATCACCGAGGTCGTCCCCGCCCTCATACTTGACGGCAACTTCGAGCCGATCCGTCGCTGCATACGCAAGTTCGAAATTCCATGTCTCGGGCTGAAATTCCTTTCCGCCGTCAAATGACAATTCCCCGGCTTCAAATTCATCAAGAGCCCCGAGATATTCAAATTCAAGGAAGAATTTATCCATAAAAGATATGCTTAAAAATGCGTTAAATCCATCGACATAGTCTTGAATCTGGCCGGGAGTTTCTCCCTCAAGGCCATCGCTATCCGCAATATTGCTGATGTAGGATACACCGGCCCTAATGCCAAAATTCGAGATAAGTTCCTCGGGAACGGAAAATGAAGCACTTGCAACATAACTCTCTATATGATTATCTTCTCCGGTTTCATCGATGTCCCCGTTAAAGGCACTTACGGAAACGTCCATCCATTCATTCACACATCCCACAGTTAGTGCGCTCTCCCTGGTCTCCCCAAGCTCCAACGTTAAAGGATCGCTGATAAAATGGCTTTCAAAATTGCCGAAGGGAACATAGAGTTTGCCCACATTCAGATACAGGGGCACCACATCCTCACCATCCAGGGTGATAAACCCCTCATCCACGTCCACGGGCTCAGTATCATCCTCTTCCCATAAAAAGAGCACATGCCCTTTGACATGTTTTATAATGTCCACATCAACCCCTAATTCCACTGTCGCCAGGGTAATATCACTCGAGTCCTCATCATCAGTCGCAGGATTATCATAGTCATAATCTTCATAATAAGCTTCGGCCTCTATGAGTCCGCTCAGGGTTATTTTATCCGCCCATTTTCCCAGCACACCCTTTTGTTCCATTTGTTTTTCAATTCGACGGATTCTTTCAGGCAGTTCTAGTTTACCTTCGGCACCTCCGTGGAATTTATCTCCTTCTTGGGCCGGTTCTTTTTTAATCTCCTCTTTTTCCTGGTTATTCAGCTTCTCTTCGAGAATTCTGATTTTCTCTTTGAGGGCTTTTAGCTCTTGCATGAGTTCGTGGTTGGACATCTCCTCGCAAACACAAACGCTTGGAATCATTAACGACACGATGACAAATATCAATAAAGTACCCATCAACCCCTTTTTCATAACTGTTTTCCTCCTTCAGTATATTATCTGTTATTAGAAAATGTTTACTTTTCCTTCCAGTCATGAAAGTTAACCCAGATTACAGCGCCGATTTCTATGTACTTTTCTTCACCCTCATGCTTCAGTTTTTCATCAGCAGTGTTTAAGGCCGCAAATCCCCACCAGCCGGCCTTTGGCGCTGCATAGGTAAA
>JBARSG010000370.1:0-2412 GCA_049644625.1 Desulfobacterales bacterium
AACCTTGTCAAAATATGTCGCAACCGGGAACAGATATAAAATATCAACATCAAAGGCCAGAAAGATGAGGGCGTAAAGATAATATGAAATGCCGTAACGATAGTCCCAGGCTTTGCCGTAAGTATCCATCCCGCATTCATAGGTATTGAGTGATTTTTTCAGATGGGTCCTTTTCGGACGGATGAACCAGTTAACAATGAACGGTGCAAATCCTCCGACAAAACCGACGATGAGGAAAAGAAATATATACATATAATCTAAAAGAGAAGCTTCCGTCATTTCCACCCTCCCGTATAAGCCAACTATAACAGCTAATGGCAATAAAAATGGCCCGTTTTGAGCCACTGAAAAAGATTAGAATATTGTTGAGCAGAATTTCCGTATTAATTAGGTTCGAAATTGTCAAGAAATACTTTAGCAACACCGCAATTCGAATCTAATGAAAAATATACCTTCTTTATGAATATTTCTAGCAATAAAAATGGAAACTAAAGTATTGAATTTCACCTTGGTGTTTTCAGCCATTCCTGGTTTTGTGGCATCAAGCTAATTTACGGGCCTGAATACGGCGGTTCCGAACGTCTGGTTAACTATAAAAAATAGATATTTTTAATAAGGCATTTCGAAGTCGTTTGTTCATTCCTAAATTTTTTACAGTGATAGCGTCAGGCAGCAAAAACAAAGACTGATAATTATTTTAAATTTTCAGGTCCTTGTTTTGACTGTAGCCTTGTCAAAAGACCTAAAAATAACTTTTCCCTTGACAAATTTCTTTGTGTTGAATAATAGTCCGAGTTTGTAAGGTTATCTGGATTGCTGCAGAAGTGATGATCCTAGAGCTTTTTTCTTTTTCGCGTAATGAAGGAGGTTCATCGTATGATATTTAATCTGCTTCTTTATATTTCCCTTGCTGTTTTCACCTTCGGCCTAATCTACAAGATTTCCACCTGGTTTTCACGCACAATCGGAATTTCAGCCAAACAGATCCCAACATCAGAGAGGGTGTCTGCGGCTGTTAAAGGGGTTCTGGGAACTATTTTCAGTGGAAAAATTCTAACCCTTATCAAGGTTTTCATTCTTGATGTGGTACTGCAGATAAGGATTCTCAAGGAAGATTTTCTCCGCTGGTTGATGCATATGCTCATATATGCCGGCTTTATGCTGCTTCTTCTGATGCATGCCCTCGATAACTTCATCTCCGAACCGTTATTCACGGATTACTATTCCACAATCAATCCGTTTATGTTTTTAAGGGATTTGTTCGGTTTCATGGTAATTATCGGGATCGGTATTGCCATATATCGGCGGTTCATTTTGAAAGTGCCCCGTTTAAAAACCAGCGCCATGGATCACTACGCCATTATTATTCTGGCCGTAATTATGTTTTCCGGAGTTCTTTTGGAAGGCGCAAAAATAACGTCCTATACCGAGTATCAGATCATGGTGGAAGATTATGCCGGTCTTGAAGACGAAGATGAAATAACGGCTCTTGAAAGCTACTGGGTTCAGAACTTCGGCACGGTCTCTCCCAACGTACAGGCACCCTTTAGTGAAGACGTTTTATCTATGGGTAAGGACCTTCACGAGGCCAGCTGTATGGACTGTCATTCTGCTCCTCAGTGGGCTTTTACCGGTTATGCCACGGCTAAAATCATCAAACCCGTGGCTTTGGCACTGGATCGGGTGGGGACTTCTACGATCCTGTGGTACATCCATTTCCTGGCCTGTTTTATCGGCCTGGCCTATCTTCCTTTCAGTAAAATGTTTCATATTTTTGCCACACCGGTAAGTTTGCTGGCCAATGCGGTCATGGAAAAGGACAAATCCGATCCCGCAAATATTGCAACCCGGCAAGTCATGGAATTGGATGCCTGCACCCACTGTGGCACTTGCAGTCTGAGATGTTCCGCGTCGCCGGCCTTTGATGCCCTGGGCAATGAATATATTCTGCCGTCGGAAAAGATGACTTTTCTCAAGACCCTTGCAACCGGGAAAAAACTGAGCGCGCGGGAACTGAGCGCCATCCAGGAAGGGGTTTACCTTTGCACCAATTGCGATCGCTGCACCGTTGTTTGCCCTGCAGGGATCAATCTAAAGGAATTGTGGTTCAATGTGAGGGAGGATCTGGTTCAAAGAGGATCCCCTGAACCTCTGGTCCTTTCTCCATTTTCTTTTTACCGGGGTCTTAATCGGGAAACTATAGCTACCGAAGATTATGCCCGGCCCCTGGCAGACGCCAACCGGGCTGTTGCCGGCAAGTTTGAGCAGGCGATGGATCCCAGCATGCCGATTTCTTTTAAGGACAGAGAAATCGTGGAATTAAATCAGCTGCCCGGCACCGGCACTTTCTCATACTGTTTCGGCTGCCAGACCTGTACGACCGTTTGCCCGGTGGTGGCCGAATATGAGAAT
>JBARSG010000371.1:0-2411 GCA_049644625.1 Desulfobacterales bacterium
GTGATAACGAACTTCAAGGGGAGCCAGGGCCGATATGTCCTTAACCCATTTTGATTCCTGTGCGGGTGTCTCGGGGAGTTTTTGTAGGTCAAAAGAAAAATCAATGCCGGAAAAACCATATTCACGGGCAAATTTTCTGAGCTTGTCCGTGTTTGAGAAAAAGTTGCACATGGCCAGTTTCGGCGTTGCCGGCCTTTGACCGGCCGCCGCCTCCAGGTCTGTCAGTAGTTTTTCCATGTTCAAACCATATGTTACCGCAACCTTTCTTAAGGGTTCGAAAAGCGCCTGGCAGCAAATACATTCACCGGCCTGCTTATCGTACAGTTTAAACACTTCCTCGGTTTTTCTGTACCTGGATAAAACATCCAGCACGGTCATTTCAGGACGAATTTGGTTATTTTTCTTTAAGACTGCTTTACCCAAATTTCTCCTCTTTTCTTTGAATTTTCTGTTTTATGTTCATCAGGCTGTAATTTATTTCTGAAAAATAGCGCCAAAAACATGGATTGAATCGAACCTTCTCCCCGTTTTTCGGACGAAATCAACAGTTTGAATACTAAAATATAATTACAAAGGATATTACGATTTGTCAAACTGGATATTCCGATACTTAAGTGTGGTTTTCATAGAGAAAACCGATTCATGAAACCGGGTAATAACCTGGAAAGAAACAGAAGAAGCATGTGATGAAGTATTCTAAATTGAGGGAGTATTGAAAAAGTGGAACGTTGTAAAAGTTTGAGCAACTTTTTTGCTTACTACCCGCTTGTTTTGGGTTCTCCTAAAAAAGCGACAGCGCATCGAGCATAATGGTTATTAAGGAATACGTTGTAGCTTTTTCACGGCATGAACAACAACCCGAACGGCTTTGTCAATTTGCTCAACAGTGGTCATCCGTCCTACACTGAACCTCAAGGTTCCTTTGGCCCAGTCTAACGGAATTTTCATGGCCTGGAGAACATGGGAAATTTCCACGGTATCTGAATGGCAGGCCGCACCGGCGGAAGCCGTCACCTTAAGCCCGATCTCCTCGAGAATCCTGTCGGCCTCAAGTCCTTTAAAGGAAAGACTCAGGGTGTTGGGCAGCCGTTTATCCGGATGCCCGTTTGGTTTTATCTGTCCAAGCTCACAAAATAATCCCTCATGCAGCCGATCTCGCAGCATTTTCATATGACCCATATTCTTTTTCAAGTCACAGGCGGCAATTTCACAGGCCTTTCCCAGACCGACAATTCCAAATACGTTTTCAGTGCCGGCACGAAGACCCATCTCCTGGCCTGCGCCGTGGCAAAATTTTTCCGGCGTTACGGATTGCCGGATATAAAGGGCGCCAATACCTTTGGGAGCATATACTTTATGGCCTGCGATAGACAGAAGATCAACGCCAAGCTTGCTCACGTGCGTTGGGATTTTACCGATGGATTGAGCCGCATCGGTGTGCATGACAATACCATGCTCTTTCGCGATCCTGGAAATTTTTTCAATCGGCTGAATGGTTCCCACCTCGTTATTGGCATGCATAATGGTAATCAGGACTGTCTCGGGTCTGATGGATTTTTCAACATCCGACTCGCTCACAAGGCCCTGCTTATCAACCGGTATATAGGTTGTTTCAAATCCAAAACCTTCCAGAAAGCGGCATACTTCCAGAACTGCCGGGTGCTCAATCCGGCTTGTGATGATATGGTTTCCCTTTACACGATAAGTACGGGCAATTCCCGTAATGGCATGGTTATTCGACTCAGTGCCGCCGCTTGTAAATATAATCTCACCAGGGCTGCAATCCAGAAGTCCTGCGACTTGTCTGCGTGCGGTTTCAACCGCCTTTTTTGGAACAATACCGTACCAGTGACTGCTTGAAGGGTTACCAAACTCTGTTTCCAAAAACGGCAGAACGGCCTCTATTACGTGAGCGTCGATCGGTGTTGTCCCGTTATAATCCAAATAAATCGGCGGTGCCATTTGTGACATGATTTTCTGATTCCTTAAAATGCCTGCTTGCCTTAATTTTCGGAAGTGGATACTAAAAAGTCGAGCATAGCCCGGCATAACGGTGAAACGTTTCTTCTTTTGTCTCGGATCAGATAAAATTTTCGCTGCATGCTAAGGTTTTCTATTTTCAAGGCCTTAAGTATTCCTGTTTTAAGTTCCGTATCAAGGGCTCTTAATGACAGAATCGATATGCCAAGGCCCGACTTTATCCCTTCTTTGATTGCTGTAGAGGAACCCAACCGCGCTACGATATTAAGGGTATTGATATCCTTTGCCACCGGCACCTTAAGATACTCTTTGATGATTTTCAGCGTGCCCGAACCGGTCTCCCTTAAAATAAATGGTTCTTTAGATAAATCTTCAAAGGGAACTTGCTTTTTGCCGGCCCATTTATGCCTGGTGGGAACAGCCAATACCAG
>JBARSG010000372.1:0-1711 GCA_049644625.1 Desulfobacterales bacterium
AAGGGATCTGAACGACCCTTTGCATGGTGTTAGCTCCCACCAAGAGAGCACCAAAAAGTATGGAGGCAGGGATAGTAAGAATGGGATGAAGTTGCCCAAACAATGCCGCGACAATGCCATTAAAGCCGGCTCCGCCGGTGAACCCGGTTGGGGAACCATCGGTGATCATTCGGAAGTTGACACCATAGACCTGGGCGACTCCGGCGAGCCCTGAGAAAGCACCGCTGAGCAATAGAGACATAACGACATAGCGATTGACTTTGATGCCAGCATATTTTGCTGCTGAGGGGTTCTGTCCGACTGCGCGGATACGGTAACCAAGGGTTGTGCGCCAGAGGAGGATATAGACAAGGACTGCCAAGACGACGGCAATCAGCGCGCCAAGGTGGAGACGGGTGGGCACCAAGCGGGGCAGACGGTAGGCCTCTTCGAGACGAGCTGTTTGGGGGATTTGCGAGGCAATTTCAGCCTGAGAAGGATCAATCATTGGCCCAGTGAGAAAAAAGTTCATTAGCTGCACCGCGATGGCGTTCATCATGACCGTACTTAAGATCTCATTAACATTAAAATAGGCTTTGAGGATGCCGGGGATGCCTCCCCACACGCTGCCGCCTAGAGTGCCGATGAGCATGGCGATGGTGATCATCCACCAACCTGGTAAACCAGTAAACGTGATTCCGGCCCAAGTAGCCAGAAGCGCGCCTACAATCATCTGGCCTTCGCCGCCGATATTGATAACATTGCCCCGGTATGCGATGCAAATTCCGAGACCTACAAAGAGGAGGGGGGTGGCTTTGACTAGCGTCTCTGCGAAAGCATTGGAGCTACCGAAAGCGCCTTCTATGAGCGCCTGGTAGGCGATCAGCGGGTTGACCCGCAAGATGATGAGCATGCCCGCACCAACAAGCAGGGCAGCCAGGGTGGCAAAAACGGGTAAAAAGGCGTCAACCAATGAACTCAAACGAGATCTCATTTGTCCTTCCTTAATCCAAGCTATTATTTTATATTTAATTATCCGATAAACACAAACATTTCTCCTATAACTAATTTCTGGTTTTAAAGATTATTTAATAATATTTAAAACCAAGCATTTGTTTATCTGAGGATAAAAAAAGCGCCAACTGATAAAAAGTTGACACAGGGATTTGCGGTCCGGATGAAGCGGTGAAAAGGAATCCGGATTGTGCCAGTGAATGAGTCAAATAATAAATTGACCAAAACACCTGGAGATTTTATGAAGTGATCTGTTTTCATAAATTGAATCATTTGCATGATATACAAGTATGAATATATCGTATTTACTGATTAAATGAACCTTAAATCTTCTTCCATCTAAAGAAGGAAGCAGTACGATAATGTGAGCTTCAGTTTGCTTAAAGGGTATTCGAAGGGAGGGAGTTTTAGTTGCATGTTGGTTTCACTCGTTTGATGATGATCATTAGATTTTCGATTATTTTATAAGGCAAACGATTATTGAAACTAAACAAACGCCATACATAAGCAAAAAGTGTTAGGATCCGTGAAAACAACCACCTGTGGGGGTAATGAAGCGTGGTCAAAGGGCATAGGACTCATAAGCCCTTGGACTTTTTTTAATATCATCCCTTACCATTTCTCATTTTCAGAATCCTTGAATTTTAAGCTGGCTTTTCAGCTTTAAAAATGTGATTTGAGTCGCCTTTCCCGTTTGATTTTTCGATATTCTTGGTGC
>JBARSG010000373.1:0-2493 GCA_049644625.1 Desulfobacterales bacterium
GGTAGAGGCTGTCCAAAGCACCGACTTGGATCCAGATCTCTTTGCCCTCTTTTGTGACTTTGCAGTATAGGTCTTTTTTCGTTCTCCTTAAAATTTCAGCGTCTATCTTCTTCAAGGCATTTTCATGATTATTGAGTATCATCAGACGTCCCGGTTCTTGGCCTCCTTTTTTCAGACGATACTCGATGAAGTACTTATGCCCCTCAATGTTAATCTTATTGTTGGCACTATCGCGAAATATATGTGACTCATGGTCGCTCTCTTGATAGACAGCAATCCAGAAACCCGGCATCCTGGATATCAGCGGGTGGTCGCGGCTTCCTTTGCGGTCTTTATTCGCATAAGTGATGCCGGCCATAATCAATAGGATTAAAATACTAGTGCATACTTTGGAAATAAATTTCATAGCAATCACCTCTTGAATGTATTTTTTATAAAGCCTATAGGCTATCAGGGTCAAGTTACTTAACCCCTCCGTGTTTTTTGAGAAGATCGCAGATCCCGGTATTGCGGGTAGTAAGGCATAGGTTATACACCTGGCGTAAAGGGGTCCAGCCGCGATTGTCTTTGGCATTTACATCGGCTCCTTTTGAAATAAGAAGCTTGGCAATACCCATATTAGCATTGGAACAAGCCTTCCAAAGTGGCGTTTGCCCATCTTTATCCCTGGCCTCAATATCAGCGCCCTTTGAAATGAGAAATTCGCAAATCTCCCTGTTTTTATTGGAAGACGCCTTGTTCATATTGGAACATACCTTCCAAAGCGGTGTACGGCCGTCTTTATCCCTGGCCTCGATGTCGGCCCCCTTTAAAATTAGAAATTCGCAAACCTTCAGCTCATTGCTGGAACAGGCCTTCCAAAGCGGAGTGCAGCCGTCTTTGTCCCTGGCCTCGATATCGGCGCCTTTTGAAATGAAAAAATCGCAAACCTCTTTATTTAGTGTTGTAGAACAGGCCTTAAAAATTGGCGTCCGGCCATCTTTATCCCTGGCTTCGATATCAGCTCCCTTCAAAAGGAGAAGCTCGCCAAGCTCCCGGCAACCCACCATGTGTAAAGGGGTCTTATCTTGATAACCCTTGGCGTTAATATCTACGCCTTTAGAGATAAGAAATTTGGCGATGTTCCTTACACTCTCATTATGGCAGGAAGCGACGGCCTGGTGCAATAGAGGATAGCCTCCGATATTTATATTAATATCAGCCCCTTGGGCGACCAACAGTTTGAATATCTCAACACCACTTTCAGTGCGGTTGTTTAAGGCACCAGTTAAGGGGACAAAACCAATCTCGCGGCCAGCATTGACATCCGCTCCTTGGGAAATAAGGTATTCACAGACATCTTTATGGCCCTCGCAGGCTGCAAGATAGAGAGGGGTCAGTCCGTGCTTGTCTTTAACATCGACTTTTTCACCATTGGCCAGAAAAGCCTTGACCTTTTCCAAAGCCCCTTTCTTTGCGGCCTCATGAATATCTGCTGCGGTGGTCGCATTGTCTGTCGGGGATGCATCCGGCTCGTCCACAATTTTCTGCTCCACCTGCTCGCGTTCCACGATGGTCAAACGGTAGAGGCGGTCCAAAGCACGGACCTGGATCCAGATCTCTTTACCCTCTTTTGTGACTTTGCAGTACAAGTCTTTTTTCGTCCTCTTTAAAATTTCAGCATCTATCTTTTTCAAGGCATTTTCATGATTATTGAGTATCATCAGACGACCCGGTTCTTGGCCTCCTTTTTTCAGACGATACTCGATGAAATACTTATGCCCCTCAATGATAATTTTATTATTGGCATTATCGAGAAATGTATGCGAATCGTACTCGCTCTCTTGATAGGCAGCAATCCAGAAGCCCGGCATCCTGGATATCAGCGGGTAGTCACTGCTTCCTTTCAGGTCTTTGTTTGCATAAGTGATACTGGCCATAATCAATGGGATGAAAATGATTGTGCATACTCGAAAAATAAGTTTCATGGTGACCCCTTTACTGAACTCAATCTCATAGTTATTCGCTCAATTTAAATGGTGGATACCGGTCGGTAGTCAATAGGAAAGCATATACGCTTACTCTGAGTGACCATCTTATGACACCAACTACGAAATCAAACAAACCTCTTGGATAATTTCCAGTAAACAGTATGGCAAACCAAGAAATGATTGTGCAAATCGCTACGGCGATATAAAGAAAACAGAGAATAATCAAGTGCGGAATGGCCAAAAACCACTTCACAAGGGGCATTCCACGGTGAAGCTCTACTTTTGCATCAGGGTAAGGTATTTCAATGTGAACCGCTTGTTCTTCATCTGTTGAAGGGTATTCATGTCTGAGCAGCAATAAATAGGAAAAAACCCTCGCACCAAACTTGGTTAGAGAAACATTCCAGTCAAACCACCACTTAGGATACTTTTTCCGGAAAAGAATCAATAATAGCGTCGGGACAAATACTAACCCACCGCCGGAGCAAATATATTTACTGCCTTGTACTGAATTTGTTTCATC